>JAOPXA010000216.1 GCA_025965395.1 Nocardioidaceae bacterium
GTGCCGCGGGCTCGCCAGCCGGGGGGAGCGTCATGCCTTCGGGAGGGTCGACCTGGGGGAGCGCGATGCTTCCGGAGGGGATGATCCAGCGGTGCGTCGTCGCCTTGGGCGCGGGTGCGCGCCAACCGTGATCGCTCCAACCACGGAAGAACGGTTTGTACACGCGATAGGGATCGCCATCGGGCTTGGTGATGCGGCCGGGGAGGATCGCGTACGGCGAGCCTGTGACGATCAGCTCGCCGCCCGCTTCGGCCAGTGCGCGGGCCACGGCGGACTCTCGCTTGCGACCGAGCGGGTCGATGGCGGCAGCGGCGTGCACGCGGGTCGCGCCCAGCTTCGCCGCGAGGCGCGGAAGCTCGACGGCCGGGTTGCCCGTGACGACATACAGGCCCTTGGTGCGCTCGGCGAACGACGCGATGCTGGCACTGAGGTAGGCGCGCTGCGCCCGACGAGTGTCGCGCCACTCGGGGTGGTCAAGTACGTAGACAGGCACGACGCCTTCGTCGCCTTCTTCGATCGCGGCGAGCAAGGCGGGGTTGTCGGCGAGGCGCAGGTCGCGGCGGAACCACATCAACGTCGTGGTCATGGGACCTCGATCCGACCGAGTGAGGACACACTTACCGGACCGGCGTGAGTTTGACGCCGCGATAGGACAGAATGGCACTCGTGAGCGAGCTGATTGATACCACCGAGATGTATCTCCGCACCGTCTACGAGCTCGAAGAGGAAGGAATCATCCCTCTTCGCGCGCGTATCGCCGAGCGGCTGCACCAGAGCGGACCCACCGTCAGCCAGACCGTCGCCCGCATGGAACGCGACGGATTGCTCACGGTCGAGGGCGATCGCCACCTCGAGCTCTCGCCCAAGGGTCGCCAGCTCGCCACCCGCGTGATGCGCAAGCACCGCCTGGCCGAACGCTTGCTCACCGACATCATCGGACTGGAGATTGAGTACGTCCACGAAGAGGCTTGTCGCTGGGAGCACGTGATGTCCGAGCAGGTCGAGCGCCGGCTCATCGATTTGCTGAAGCACCCCACCGAGTCTCCGTACGGCAACCCGATCCCGGGCCTCGATGAGCTGGGAGAGGTGGAGGGCGACCAGCAGGTGCTCGCGGGCGTCGTTGCGCTCACCAAGGCCATCAAGGGCAGCCAGGAGCCCATGCGCGTCGTGATCCGCCGGATTGGTGAAGAGCTCCAGAAGGACACCCAGGTCATGTCGGTCTTGCGCCGGGTCGGTGTGTTGCCCGGCAACGACATCCTCGCGTCGATCGGTCACGACGGCGTCATCCTGGCGCGCGGTGGCGAGACGGCCGAGGTCGATCTCGACGCCGCCGTCCACATCTTCGTCACCCTCTAACCGCGATCCGTACGCAAAACCCCGCTCATCCGTACGAAAAAAGGCACTCATCCGAACATGGCGTCGTAAGTCGCCCAGACTTTCGTACGGATGAGCGCCTTTTTCCGTACGGATGACCGTCGTGGGGATGAGGGTCATTTGGGGGGGAGGGGGACGAAGTAGCTGGTGCGGCGGACGTAGTCGTCCCAGCCGGGCTTGGACCGCTGGCCCTTCTCGTTGAGCTTCGCCCCCGTGATCTCCGTCAGTGAGACCGTCATGAAGAGCGGCCCGATCAGCGCTACGACGCCGGCCCACGAGCCCGCCGCGACGAGCCCGATACCCCACCAGACGCACGCGTCGCCGAAGTAGTTGGGGTGCCGGGTGTACTTCCACAGCCCGGTGTCCATGATCTTGCCCTTGTTGGCCGGATCGGACTTGTAGACCACGAGTTGCCGATCGCCGACCGTCTCGAAGAACAACCCGACGGCCCACACGACCACGCCAAGAACCAGCAGCCACACATGGACGGACCTGTTGTTGACGCCGACCATGAGCGGGGCGGCCACCACCCACATACCCAAGGCCTGCGCAGGGAACACCTTCGTGAGAGCGGCCCGCGCAATAGACCCACCCGAACGCTCGACGATGTCGGCGTAGCGCGGATCCTCGGGCTTGCCGTGGTTGCGTGTCCCGACGTGCCAGGCGAGCCGAGCGCCCCACACGGCCGTCATGGCGAGCAGCACCCAGCGCAGCAGCGAGTGCCCTTCGCCGCCGAACGCGAGCGCCGCCGAGACCGCAGACACGAGGACGAAGCCCAGACCCCACACGGTGTCGACCAAGCTCAACCGCCTCGCGCGGATCGACACGATCATCGTCGCGGTCATGAGCGCCACGACGGTGACGAATCCGCCCGCCAGCGTGATGAGGGTCTGCGAGAGGTCGTTGCTCATGGCTGCAGCCAGGCCAGCGGACTCAGCGGCATCGTGCTCGCGCCGCCGACGAACGGTTTGACCGCAAGGATCTGGTCGACGCCCATGCGGTTCTCCTCGAACGCCAATGACCCACCGGCCAGGTAGAGCCGCCACACGCGAGCGGTCTCCTCGCCCACGAGGCGCACGGCTTCGCCCCAGTTGTCCTCGAGGTTCTGCGACCACGCGGCGACCGTCAACGGGTAGTGCTCGCGGATCGCCTGCACGTCTCGGATCTCGAGGCCCGCATCGGCGATCAATCCGACGGTCTTGGCCAACGGCTTCATGTGCATGTCGGGGGCGATGTATGTCTCGATGAAAGGCCCACCACCGGGGGCGTCGTTGCCGCGCGACATCTGCTGGATGAGCACCCGCCCGCCCGGCCGCAGGTAGCGTTCGATCGCGGCACAGAACACGATGTACTCCTCGTCGCCCACGTGCTCACCCATCTCGAGCGAGGCGACGCCGTCGATGTCGTGTGCCTCGAGGTCGCGGAAATGCTTGAGGCTGATGTCGATCTTCTCCGACAGGCCCTTCTCGGCCGCCCGCTTGAGCACGAAGTCGCGCTGCTCGGACGAGAGCGTCACTCCCGTCACGTGCACGTCGTAGTGCTCGGCAGCCCACAACGACAGCGAGCCCCACCCACACCCGATGTCGAGCATCTTGCCGCCAGGCTTGAGCCCCAGCTTGCGGCACACGAGGTCGAGCTTGTCGGCCTGCGCCTCCTCCAACCCGTACGAGGGATCGGTGCTGGTCCAGAACGCCGACGAATAGGCCATCTTGGAGTCGAGGACCAGCTCGTAGAAGTCGTTCGACAAGTCGTAGTGGTGGCTGATCGCCGCGCGGTCGCGCTCCCGGCTGTGCTTGACACCTTTGAGTCGCGACTCCGACGCCGGGCGCTTTGGCTTGGGTCCAATCGCGCCAGTCTTGACCGCCACCTTGAGGGCGTGCGCAATTTGCTGTGGGGTGAGCTTGACTCTGCCTGCGGCCGCATTGGCCGCGCGCGCCTCGCGCACGGCAGCCCATACGGATCGCAGCCCGTCGGTGAGGTCGCCCTCGAGGTCGATGTCGCCCTGCACGTAGGCCCGAGCAAGCCCCAGCTCACCGGGTTGCCACAGCAGGTGCCGGAGCGCGCGTTTGGAGTTCAGCACGATGACGGGCGTGCCATCAGTGCGCGGAGCCCCGGCTTCGCTGCCGTCCCACGCCTTCAGGCGGACGGGCAAGGTCATGTGGAGGGAATCCTCGACGACATCGAGGAGCTCTGCTGCGATGTTCACGGCCACAGTCAATCGTACGAGTCGGGGGTGCGCATTTTGAAACATTCGACGAGCCGTGTCGACCCTGCTGGCACACTTGCCGTATGTCTTTGGGAAGTCGCCTCGGTTGGTGGTTCAAGCACACCGGCATCGAGATCGCGGGCTGGACGCTCGTTGTCGTAGGAATCGCCGCACTCGTGCTTCCCGGACCGGGGCTTCTGATGATGTTCGCCGGTCTGGCTCTGCTCTCGCAGCACTACACCTGGGCGCAGAAGCTCGTCGAGCCGATCGAGATCCGCGCCAAGCAGGCCGCGGCCGAAGGCGTCAAGACGTGGCCGCGGGTCTTCTTCAGCTCTCTTGTCGCCTTGTGGGTCTTCATCTGCGGCTTCATCTGGTGGGGCGCGATCAAGGTGACGATCCCCGAGTTCAGCATCCTTGGCTACGACTTCGGGCCCGAATTGCCCTTCGCCGGTTGGGCCACCGGGCTGAGCTTGATCATCTCGGCCTTCATCGCCTGGGGCCTGATCATCTACAGCGTCAAGCACTTCCGCGATCCGGTCTGAAGTTTGAGATCAGCGCTTACGATGGGCTAATGCCCTTCCTGCACGACACCTTCCCCACGTTGGCGCAGACCCTTCCGCACGTGTCGCTCGGAGACGGTCCGACGCCGGTGCGCCCGCTCGACAGTCTCGGTTTCTCCAGCGAGGTATGGGTGAAGGACGAGAGCGTCTTCGGCAACGGGGGCTGGGGCGGCAACAAGGTGCGCAAGCTCGAGTGGATCATCCCGGACGTGTCGCGCCTCGGCAAGGACACGATGCTGACGGTTGGCGGCATCGGCACCCACTGGGGTTTGGCCGCCGCGCTGTATGGGCACGAGCACGGGCTGCGCACCGTCCTGGCGATGACCGACCAGCCCATTGACGATCACGTCCGCGACCAGCAGCGTCGGCTCAAGGCGAGCCCCGCAACGCTGCACTACCTCCATACACAGCGCCGCCTCAAGCTGGCGACCCCGGTGCTGATGGCGCGATATGCACGCAAGCGATCGCTGCCTTACTACCTGCCTGCGGGTGGGTCTTCGGCCGTCGGCGCGCTTGGCTACGTCGAGACCGCTTTGGAGATCGCCGCTCAAGTGGCGGCCGGCGAGCTCCCCGAACCCGCTTACCTCGTCAGCGCGGTGGGGTCCGGGGGCACCGCTGCGGGCCTTGCTCTCGGCCTGCGTCTCGCGGGGCTCAAGACACGCGTGATCGGCATCGTCGTCAATGACGTCTTCCCTCTGGATGCGCCCATGATCGCTGACCTCGCGACCGAGACCGAGCTGTTGCTGCGTGACCGCGGCGCGGGCCTGCCCGATGTCGATCTCGGACCCGATGACGTCGACATGCGTCTCGCCTGGCTCGGCAAGACATACGGCGACCCCACTCCGCTGGCGTTGGAGACCCTAGCCTTGGCACGCGACAAGGAGGGCCTCGAGCTCGAGCCGGTCTACACGGCCAAGGCGCTCGGCGCGATCCGTGACCTCGACGCGCAGGGCTTCTTTGCGGACGGCCCCGTGCTGTTTCTGCATACCCACGGCCCGCGGAGTGACGTATGAAGCGCGCGATCCTGGCACTCGTATGTGCGTTCGGCATGCTCGCCGCCGTCCCTGCCTATGCGGGCGCCGACCTCAGCACGGACGCGCCCGCCGCAACGGATCTCGCGGTCGTCGTCACCCGTCAGACCGCGGCCGGACCCGTCGTCGAGTCGGTCGCCGTCGATTCGGCTCGCGAGGCCCGCGCAGTGGTCTCGGACCTCAAGCGGGACGACGACACGCTCGCCGTGGGTATGTCGCGAACGTACAAGCTGGCCCAGTCCAACGACACCCGGCGCCCCCAGCAATGGGCCCTGACCACGTTGCGTGCGGAGAAGACGTGGAAATCGACCCGTGGCCAAGGAGTCGTGGTCGCCGTGATCGACACCGGCGTCGACGCGACACATCCGGATCTGCGCGGACGCGTGCTCAAGGGCCGCAACCTGATCGCGGGCAACACCGACACGCGGGACCAGAACGGTCACGGCACTCACGTCGCGGGCATCATCGCCGCGACGGCGGGCAACAAGCGGGGGATCGCCGGACTGGCACCGAAGGCCGACATCCTCCCCGTGCGGATCTTCGACAGCTCGGGCTTCACCGACACGATCTACCTGGCCAAGGGCATCAAGTGGGCCATCAATCACGGCGCTCAAGTCATCAACATGTCGCTCGCGGGATATGACGACGATGCGACTGTGAAGTACTGGGTCGCGCGGGCGGTCGCCGCCAACATCGTGGTCGTTGCCGCGGCCGGCAACGAGGCTGCCTACCCCGATCCTGACTACACGGGATCTGAGCAGGCACAGTGCACCAACGGTGTCGCTAACTTCGTGGCCTACCCCGCGGCCTATCCGTCGGTCCTTGGCGTGGCCTCGATCCGCAGCGACAACGCACGGTCGTCCTTCTCCAACTGCGGAAGCTTCATCGACGTCGCGGCGCCCGGTCAATCGATCGTCTCGACCTTTCCCGACAACAGCTACGGCCGGCTGAGTGGCACGTCGATGGCGGCGCCGTATGTGTCTGCTGCCGCCGCCCTGGCGATCCAAGAGATCGGACCGACCTATCGGGCTTCGAAGGTGAGGGAGCTGCTGATGAGCACGGCCAAGGACCTCGGTGCGCCCGGTCGTGACGCGTACTACGGTGCGGGGCTGATCCGCCCGTCGGTCTTCGTCCAGCAGATCAACACGCGCATCACTGCCAAGGTGCTGACCACGAAGACGGCTCCTGGCGATCCGGTGACGCTCACCGGCAAGCTCGTCCACACGAATGGTGCGGCGCTTGCTGGTCGCACGGTCACGATCAGGCTCAGCACGCGCGACAAGGTCTATCGCGAGACGACGAACTCGGCCGGGCGCTTTACGCATACGTTCGCACTCAAACGCGATGCGACGTTCACCATGACGTTCAAGGGTGATGGCTCAAGCGACAACTCTCGCCGGTCGATCACATACGACGGCGTCGCTTCCGCGGATTGAGCCTCCCGCAAGCCCCGCCCTCCCTCACGATTTGGATACTTACACGCCTATCGGGACGGTCGGATGCGCGTCCAAGTATCCAAATCGTGGGGTATGAGCGTGCGTTGCGCTAGACGAGCGAGGCGTCGAGAGTGATCTCCACGCCTGTCAGTGCCTTGCTCACCGGGCAGCCGGACTTGGCCGACTGGGCCGCCGCTTCGAAACCGGCTGCGTCGAGGCCTTCGACCTCGCCGCTCACCGTGAGCTTGATGCCGGTGAGCTTGAAGCCGCCGTTGGCTGCATCAGCGCCGAGCGAGACGTCTGCCTAGACCTCGAGGGAGACGGGTGTGACACCGGCATCGGCGATCACGGCCGAGAGCTGCATGGCGAAGCACGCCGAGTGGGCGGCCGCGATGAGCTCTTCGGGGCTGGTGGCACCGTTCGCATCGTCGGCAGCGCGTTTGGGGAACGACACCTCGAACGTAGCGAGGCCGGAGCTCGTGAGCTCGACCTGTCCGGAACCATCTTGAAGGCCGCCATCCCAGGCGGTGCGTGCTGTACGTGTAGGCATACGGCCAGCCTACGCGCGCTCCCGAACGGCCGCATCACGATGGACTCGGCCACCGACGTGCTTCAGGGCTCGTCCCGTGCCACCCCACCGCGACGCGACGATCTCGGCCGCGATCGAAACAGCGGTCTCTTGCGGGGTGCGTCCG
>JAOPXA010000220.1 GCA_025965395.1 Nocardioidaceae bacterium
GTCCAGACAGCAGGCAGGCGCATCATGTCCATGTCGATGAGGGGCGACTCCGAGCGGTTCTCGACGTAGATCCACAGGATCGCAATCACTACGGCGAGAGCGATCAAGCCAAGCGTCTTAGACGAACCCCACCCCCAGCTGTTGCCCTGGCTGAGGGCGAGCAGCAAGGCGACGAGCCAGCCCGAGAGCAAGACGGCAGGCAGCACGCTGATCTTGCCGGCCGTGCGCACCGGCGATTCGGGGATCACGACATAGGCGGCAACCGCGGCGACCGCGGTCACGATCATGGGCAGCCAAAAGAGCCAGTGATAGCTGAGTGCGCTGACGATGGGGCCGGCAAGCACGATCCCGACACCCGCTCCAACAGCGGAAAGCGAAGCGACGAAACCAACCGCACCGGGCACTTTCTCATCGGGGAACTCGTCGCGAATGATGCCGAAGGCCAAGGGCAGCACTCCGCCGCCCACACCCTGAATCACACGCGCGGCAATCATTGGCCCGATACTGGTGGCCAGGGCGGCGATGAGCGAACCGATCGCCAAAGCAGCGAGCGCCACGACAAGCATCCGCTCCTTGCCGACCTTGTCACCGATGCGGCCAATGATGGGTGTGAAGATCGAGGCTGACAGCAGGTACGCCGTCAGCACCCAGGTGACCGTCGTCTGGTCCGTGTTGAGCTCCACCTGAATCTCGGCGAGCACGGGCGTGACGAGAGACTGGAGCAGGGCGAACGCTGAGACCGACACGGCGAGAACCACGAAGGTGAGCTGATAGTGCGAGCGGTTAGTCGACGATGCCACGACTGTCCTTTGAGAGATATTAGTTGCGCAGAGCAATTATCCTGCCGGAGTAGTTTAGGGGTATAGGACCGCTGCGACGCAACTCTGTGGCAGCGCTCACACACATACGCACTCCAGCAGCACGTCAGGAAGGCACGACACATGAGCAAAACATGGTTCATCACCGGAGCATCCAAGGGGTTTGGGCGCGAATGGGCAGAGGCAGCTCTCGAACGCGGCGATAAGGTCGCGGCAACCGCCCGCAAGGTCGAGACACTCGATGCGCTCGTGGACACGTATGGCGACGCAGTGCTGCCGATCCAGCTTGACGTCAACGACCGTGCGGCCGACTTCGCCGCCGTCCAGCAGGCCGCCCAACACTTCGGACAGCTCGACATCGTCGTCAACAACGCGGGCTTTGGGCATTTCGGGATGGTGGAGGAGATCTCCGAGGACGAGGCGCGGGCCCAGCTCGAGACCAATGTGTTTGGTGCCCTGTGGGTCACCCAAGCGGCGCTGCCGATCATGCGCGAGCAGGGCTCGGGGCACATCATCCAGGTGTCGAGCATCGGCGGAATCAGCGCTTTCCCGACAGTCGGCATCTATCACGCATCCAAGTGGGCGCTCGAGGGGTTCTCGCAGGCGCTTGCTCAGGAGGTCGCCGGATTCGGCATCCACGTGACGCTGATCGAGCCTGGCGGGTTTTCGACCGACTGGGGCGGCGCATCGGCAACGCACAGCACGGAGCTTGACGCATACAAGGACATTCGGGAGGCGCGACAGAAGCAACGCGGCTCGATGCCGATCGGTGATCCCGTGGCTACACGCACCGCCATCATGAAGGTCGTCGACGCCGAGAATCCGCCCTTGCGGATCTTCTTCGGCAAGATGCCGCTGTCGATCGCCACGGCTGACTACGAGTCCCGCCTCGCGACCTGGAACGAATGGCAGGACGTCTCGGTAGAGGCTCACGGCTAGCTCGCGCTCTTGAGGCATGCGCATCCGACGCGTATGGTGACTTTGTTCACTCAATGAACTTAAGTTCGCATCTCGAACAGGAGCACTCATGACCAGCGCGCACCTTTACGCTGCTACTCGCACCCCCTTCGGCCGGTTCGGGGGCGCGTTGGCGGGAGTCCGTCCAGACGATCTCGCGTCGACGGCATTGGCGGGGGTCCTAGCGAAGGCACCCGAGCTTGACCTCGACGCGATAGGCGAGGTGTTTTGGGGGAACGCCAACGGAGCCGGCGAGGACAATCGCAATGTAGGCCGGATGGCAGTCCTGCTCGCAGGACTGCCGACGTCGGTCCCCGCGACCACCGTCAATCGGTTGTGTGGGTCAAGTCTCGACGCGGCGATCATGGCGTCTCGCGCAATCGAGACCGGCGACGCCGAGGTGGTCGTGGCCGGTGGGGTGGAGTCGATGACTCGGGCACCGTGGGTGCTGCCCAAGCCCGCCCGGGGGTTCCCGGCTGGCGACATGACCGCCGTCTCGACGACTCTGGGGTGGCGTCTGGTCAACGCGCGGATGCCAGCGGACTGGACGATCTCGCTCGGCGAGTGCAACGAGCTCTTGCAGGAGAAGTTCACCATCAGCCGCGAGCGTCAGGACGCCTTCGCGGCCCGCTCGCACGCGTTAGCCTCAGCGGCCTGGGCGGCCGGGTTCTACGACGGTCTGGTGACCCAGGTCGAGGCAGTCGACCTGCCTCGTGACGAGTCGATCCGTGAAGGCACCACTGCCGAGAGCCTGGCCCGCCTCAAGACCGCGTTCCGCCCCGAAGGCACCATCACGGCTGGCAATGCGTCTCCGCTCAGCGACGGTGCTTCTGCGCTCCTGATCGGCTCGGCGTCCGCCGCCGAGACGATCGGACTGGAGCCGCTGGCCCGGATCGCGGGCCGTGGCGTGCATGCCTTGGACCCGCAAGATTTCGGCTTTGCCCCGGTCGAGGCTGCCAACCAAGCCCTCGGGCGGGCGGGCATCTCCTGGTCGGACGTCGGAGCCGTGGAGCTCAACGAAGCCTTCGCGGTCCAGTCCCTGGCCTGCGTCGACGCATGGAAGATCGACCCTGAGATCGTCAACACCAAAGGCGGCGCGATCGCCATCGGTCACCCACTCGGCGCTTCAGGTGGCCGCATCCTCGGCACCCTGGCCGCTCGCCTGGCCGAGTCGGGCGAACACTGGGGTGTTGCCGCGATCTGCATCGGCGTCGGACAAGCCCTCGCCGTCGTTCTTGAGAACGAAGCTGGGCGATGACGACGATCGCGGCCACGACGCTCGAAGCGGTCGCTGGCATCAAAGACGGCTCGACAGTGTTGATCGGCGGTTTTGGGATGGCTGGCATGCCTGTCGCGTTGGTCGACGCATTGATCGAGCAAGGCGCATCCGACCTCACGGTGGTGTCCAACAATGCCGGCAACGGTGACACCGGACTTGCAGCGCTGCTCGCGGCGGGACGCGTCCGCAAGATGATCTGCTCGTTCCCGCGGCAGTCTGATTCGTATGTGTTTGACGGCCTCTACCGCGCCGGCACGCTGGAGCTCGAGGTCGTCCCCCAGGGCAACCTTGCCGAGCGCATGCGCGCAGCCGGTGCAGGCATCGGGGCATTCTTCTGCCCGACCGGCGTGGGCACTCCCCTGGCAGAAGGCAAGGAAGCGCGCACGATCGACGGACGCGACTACGTGCTCGAGATGCCCCTCCACGGCGATGTTGCCCTCATTGGCGCCCATGCCGGCGATCCGATGGGCAACCTCGTCTACCGCAAGACCGCCCGCAACTTCGGCCCCGTGATGGCCACCGCGGCCGCGACCACCATTGCCCAAGTCACCCACATCGTCGCAACGGGCGATCTCGACCCCGAGTCGGTCGTGACGCCTGGCATCTACGTCGACCGCATCGTTCAGGTCCGAACCGAGGCGACGAGATGACCATCGCGTTCATAGCCGACCGGACTCTCGAGCACCTCGACCGCGGTCCCCTGTCTCGCGACGAGATGGCCGCCATCGTCGCGCGGGACATCCCCGACGGAGCCTTCGTCAACTTGGGAATCGGCCAGCCCACCCAGGTGTCCAACCACCTCTCCCCCGGCTCCGGCGTCATCCTGCATACCGAGAACGGCATGCTCGGCATGGGCCCCGTCGCCACCGGCGAGGACATCGACCCCGACCTCACCAATGCTGGCAAGATTCCGGTCACCGAACTGCCCGGCGCCTCGTACTTTCACCACGCCGACTCCTTCGCCATGATGCGCGGCGGCCACCTCGACGTGTGTGTCCTC
>JAOPXA010000243.1 GCA_025965395.1 Nocardioidaceae bacterium
CATCTGCATGACGGATGACGCCGCGCACCGTGCCTGCGCGATGGGTAAGGAGCTCGGGCTGGAGGCTGGACACGTTGCCTTCGTCACGACCACCTTCGTCGGTCCGGCCGTGACGTCGATGCGCGGCCGCACGGCGTCAATGCCCTTCCGGATGGTCATGGAGTCCCTTCGTCAGCTCCCCGACATAGGAGTCCACCAAGGAACCTAAGCGCCGCTGGGAGCGATGTCGATTCTGCGAGCGACCCAAAAGCGCAGAATCACCCGGCCACGCACGTCCGCTCTTTGATGCAGGCGTAAACTATTTCATTCGGAAGTCAGCCTGAGGAGCACGTTGCCCGATGTGAGCGCTGAGCGCGAAGCTCAGTTGGAGATTGCCACCGAACAGTCGTACGTGGACATCGTCTACGCACGTCTCGATGAGTCGACCAAATTTGCCCAGTCGATGGTGGATGAGGGCTACGCGCGCGGCCATGTAGGCAACGAGGGCGGGCTCGTTGAGCGCGATGCCATGGTCTTCCAGGCAGGCAAGCGGATCGCCGCCCTGAACGCCGCACACGACGGCCTGGTGTTCGGTCGTCTCGACCTTCTGGACGGTGATCGCCGCTATATCGGTCGCATCGGTGTGCGCGACGAGAATCGCGAGATCCTGCTCATCGACTGGCGCGCACCGGTCGCCTCGGTCTTCTATCAAGCCACCGCGAAAGATCCCGCAGGGGTCATCCGGCGGCGGGTGTTGCGCTGCTCGGGAGAGACCGTCATCAGCGTCGAGGACGACCTGCTCGATGGCGACAACGCACCCGACGGCATGGTCATCGTCGGCGAAGGCGCGTTGCTGGCGAGCCTGAGTCGTGCGCGTGATTCCACGATGCACTCGGTCGTCGCCACGATTCAGAAGGAACAGGACGAAGCGATCCGCGCCCCGAGCCGTGGCGCCACGATCATTGGCGGCGGCCCCGGCACCGGCAAGACCGTGGTCGCGCTCCATCGCGCCGCCTACCTCCTCTACACCGACCGCCGTCGCTTTGAGTCCGGTGGCGTTCTGGTCGTGGGGCCGAGCGGGGTGTTCATGAACTACATCGAACGCGTGCTCCCCAGCCTCGGTGAGACGAGCGTGACGCTGCGTTCGCTGGGCGAAGTCGTCGACGGCATCAAGTCTGGCCGCCACGACGAACCGATCGCGGCCGCAGCCAAGGGCTCCGCGCGCATGATCGCCACGATGCGCAACGCGGCGGGAGCCGCCCAGCCGGGCGAGCCCACCGCATTCTCATACTTTTATCGCGATGACGTCCTGAAGCTTGACGCTCGCGATCTGCAGCGACTGCGCCGCAACCTCCTGAGCAGCGGTCTGAAGCGCAACCAGGCCTACGCCAAGGCACCCCAGCACCTCATCGAGGCGTTGTGGGCCCAGGTCTCGGGCGAACGCGCGCTTGAGAAGGACAAGGACTACTTCGTCGACGAGATCACGACCGACGACAAGTTCGTCGACTTCGTCGAGGCCTGGTGGCCGCCGCTCGATGCCGTCGAGGTCTGGCGCTCCCTTCCGCTGACGATCAAGTCGTACGCGAGTGGGTCGTTCGACGCGAAGGAGTTCGAAGCGCTGGTGGCCTCCTGGCAGCCTGGTCTTGCGCCGTCGATCCAAGACGTCCCCCTGATCGATGAGCTCCGCTATCTGCTGGGCGAGGTGCCGGTGCCCGTCGAGGAAGACGAGTACGAGCAGCTCAAGCAGGTCATGAGCTTCGAGCGACGTGAGCTTGACGATCGCGAGGAACGCGTGCGCGCCACCCAGAGCATCGACGACGACGGCTTCGCACACGTGCTGGTCGACGAGGCTCAAGACCTGTCGCCGATGCAGTGGCGCATGCTGGGTCGCCGCGGGCGCCACGCCAGCTGGACGATCGTCGGTGATGCGGCTCAGTCCTCATGGCCCTATGCCGAGGAGCAGCGCCGCGCCAGGGCCCAAGCGCTGGAAGGCAAGCCGGAGCACGTCTTCCGGCTGTCCACCAACTACCGCAACTCGGCTGAGATCTACGACTTCGCATCCGACGTCGCGCGCATCGCGGTCGACAACCCTGACCTGCCCGACGCGGTGCGCCGCACGGGAGAGTCGCCCGTGCATGACGTCGTGGCGCCGAGCGAGGTGCTCAAGCACGTGTCGGCGGCGGTTCGCGAGATCGCCGATCGGGTCGAAGGCACCGTCGCCGTGGTGGTGCCCGTGGGCGCGCGTGCTGCGCTCACCGCGCACCTACGTGAGGTGATCGAGCCCTACGAGGGGCGCGTCCAAGTGCTCGATGGGCTCGACACCAAGGGGCTCGAGTTTGATGGCGTCGTGGTCTACGAGCCGGATGCGATCACTGACGAATCACCCGCCGGGTGGCGCACGCTCTACGTCGTGCTCACGCGCGCGACGCAGCTGCTGCGAACCGTCGGGACCACTGATCGTTGGCTGATGCGAATCTCACGGTGACTCCCGCCGTTCGCACGTTTTTGAAGACACTTCTCGTGGTGGCGATCGCCCTCGCGGTAGCGGTGCCGACGGCTTACACGACCTTCGTGCACTCCGAACGCACCGTGGTGATCGGCGCGCATACGGCGACGGTGCGACCAACCTTCGATGGCTTCGCGACGCTCGACTTCGGGTCCGTCCTGCCGCGGTTGCGGGTCCCCAGCAGCCAGGGCTCGATCGGGGTGGCGATCGACGTCGGCGACAGCGAGGTCGGCGGACTCAACGACCTAATCGCCCAAGATGCGGTGATCGCCAGCCAGCCGAAGGGCGAGATCGCCAAGGTCGAGGCGACCGTGCGGTCGATGGCCTATGACGCACTGCTGCGCGGCGTCGGGATGGCCCTGCTCGTCGGGCTCGTGACGGTTGCCGGTTGGCGGGTCGTCGGCGCGAGGCGTCGGGCGGCCGTATGGGCGCGGGTCCGCAAGCCCACCCGGAAGGGCGTCGGGGCCGGGGTGACCGCCGGGGTCGTGGTGGTGGTCGGGTTGGGGCTTGTCTATTGGCCCGAGCACTCCAGTCGCGACACCGACGTGGAGGCGGAGCCGTGGGTGAGCATCTACACGCTCTTCCCCGAGACGCCCAAGAGCGACATCCTCGACACGGTGCAGGTGTCCGATGGCGGAGCGGCGCAAGGGGGATCCGCGATCGTCAGAGGTGCCATCGAGACGTACCAGAACTCCGTCACCTTCTACGGGAAGATGCGCGACAAGGCCAAGCTCGTGACCCTGCGCCAGCCCGAGGAGGGTGAGGTGACCGCTGTCGTCGTGACCGACCGGCACGACAACATCGGCATGGATCCGGTAGTCAAGGCTGTGGCCGATGTCGCGGGCGCGACGATGATGTTCGATCTGGGCGACGACACCTCGACCGGGGGTGCGTGGGAGGGCTTCAGCATCAACTCCTTGGCCAAGGAGTTCCGCGACCGCAAGGTGGTTGCCGTGGCTGGCAATCATGACACCGGACCGTCGGTCGTTAAGTCGATGAAGAAGCACGGCTTCACGGTGCTCGAGGGCAAACCTGTCGACGTGGAGGGGATCAGATTCCTCGGCGCGAGCGATCCGCGGAGCTCGGGCCTGACCGCTGGGTATCAGGGCGAGCTCAGTGACTCCAACAAGGCGATCGCGCAAGAAGACGCCGACCTGACCGACGTCGCATGCGCTGATGGCGAGATCAGCACGGTGCTGGTGCACAGCCCCGCGTCGGCCAAGAAGCTCGCCGCTTCGGGATGTGTCTCGCTGATCTTGTCGGGCCATCTCCACCGCCAGGTAGGGCCCAACGTCATCCTCGGCGCCAACGGCA
>JAOPXA010000276.1 GCA_025965395.1 Nocardioidaceae bacterium
ATTCCTCGACTTGGTCCAATTGTTTCGTGAGTCCAGTGTACGAAACGAACGTTTCAGCCATGTTTCCGACCCCCTTGTCGGTTTCCCATGAGGCCATGGGTTTTCGACTCATCCAATGGGTTGCAACCCATGAGATGCGTCGCTTTCCCATGGCCTCATGGGATAGAGACGGGGTATGAGGGGGGGGTGGGGAGCGACGGGGCTAGCGGCGGAGGAGCTGGCCGTAGTCGTGGTTGACGGCCTCGATGTCGATCGCGTCGCCGCGCACGACCGACCGGACGATGCGGCCGCCGAAGCGGAGTCCGTCGTAGGCCGACAGCGGGTTCTTGTGCGCCAAGCGCGTTGCCTCGATCCGGAACTCCGCGTTGGTGTCGTAGACCGCGAAGTCGGCGTCAGCGCCGACCGCGATGCGCCCCTTGTGGGTGAGCCCCACGATGTCGGCGGTGTTGCGCGACATCCAGGCACTCACCATGGGCAGGCCGATGGCCCGCCGGCGCGCCTCCTGGGCGATCGCGCTGAAGCCGACCTGCAGCCCCGAGACGCCACCCCACGCCTGCTGCAGGTCGCCGTCACCCTTGAGCTTCTCCTCGGCCGTCGACGGCGAGTGGTCGCTGACGATCGTGTCGATGATGCCCTCGCGCAATGCCTGCCAGAGCGCCTCGCGGTTGCCGCTGTCGCGGATCGGCGGGCAGCACTTGAACTGCGGCGCCGCATCAGGGATCGACTCGGCCGCGAAGCACAGGTAGTGCGGGCACGTCTCGACCGTGACGGGGAGCCCCTCGGCCTTCGCCGCGGCAATCGCGTCCAACGCCCGCGCGCTCGAGAGGTGCAAGATATGCGTACGTGTGCCGGTCTCCCGCACACCGTTGAGCACCTGCTCGATCGCCCTGACCTCCGACGCATCGGGCCGCGACAACACGAAGTCGCGATAGGACCGGCTCGCCTGCGACGGCGCCTCCTCCAGCGTCTTGGCGTCCTCCGCGTGCACGATCATGAGCCCGTCGAACGCCGCTATGCGCGCCATCGCCGCCAGGAACTCCGCCGCGTCGAGCGGCGGGAACTCATCGACTCCCGAGGGCGACAAGAAGCATTTGAACCCAAACACGCCGGCATCCCACAGCGGCTCCAGGTCGTCGAGGTTGCCCGGCACGGCACCGCCCCACATACCCACATCGACCATCAGCTGGCCGGCGGCCGCCTCGCGCTTGATGCGCAGCCCCTCAACCGTCGTCGTGGGCGGAATGCTGTTGAGCGGCATGTCGACGAGCGTCGTCGCGCCACCGAGCGCGGCGGCCTCGGTCGCGGACCGAAAACCCTCCCACGACGTGCGCCCTGGCTCGTTGATGTGCACGTGCGTGTCGACCACGCCAGGCACCACGTATGCGGTCTCGGACGTATGCAGAACGACGCCCGCAGGCACGTCGTCGTACGCATCGATCGCGGCGATCTTGCCGTGCTCCAGCCGCACGGTCGCGGGCCGGAAGGCGCCATCGACCAGCACGTGGTGCGCCTGGATCGCGTCGAGCTTCATGTCAGCAGAATCCGGGGATCGTGGCCCATGCCTGCGGCGCTTCGGACGCACCCTCGCGTTGCACAGTGGCCTGGATGAGTCCGTACGTGCGGTCGGCGGCGAAGAACACCTCGTTGGGGTTATCGAGGCCGAACGGGCTGAGATCGACGAGAAAGTGGTGCTTGTTGGGCATCGAGAACTTCAGCTCGGCCACGTCGGGGAAGGCCTCCAGCACGGCCTTGCCCATCGCGAACAACGTCTGCTGCAGCGCCAGCGAGTGCACCGCCGAGAACGTCTCGAGCAGCACCGCCTTGATGGACTCATACAGCGCGTTGAAGTCGAGGTCCGCGATCGCCGTGTCGGTCGGCGCATAGCGCCACCACGCGGTCAAGGCTGTCGCGAGAATCCGGTCATCGGTGCCCTGCAGCGTCGTGTAGCGATCACGCGGAAACCCGTGGAACTCCGAGCCGGTCGACTTCAGGACCGTAAGGTCGGTGAGCCCCGCGACCACATACGTCTCGTCGCCGTCGATCTGCACGACGGCCGTGCGGGTCTCCTGCCCCTTGCGGACGAACGAGTGGTCGTGCGGCTTGCCGTCGGCCGTGATCCGCTCCCACGCATACTGCTGAGCCTCCCAGCGACCACCGCTGACCCATGCGAAATCGTCGACGAAGTGCTGGCCCAGGGTCAGCAAGAACTTCTCCGGGGAGCCGATGCCGTGCTCCTTGGCGTACGCGTAGACGGTGTTCTTCTGGGTGTCTGTCGCGACCACTTGGGAGTTGTCGCCCTCGGTGTGGCACGCCTCGAAGTCCCCGCGCAGCTGCGACGTGACGTTGAGGTCCTCGATCTCGTGCACCGCGGTGTCTCGGGTGATCCGCACGAGGCGGCACTCGGCCTTGCCGTACTGGTTGGCGCCCAGAACAATGTCGCCGTTGGCCATGGTGATCAGCTTCCTCGATAGGTGGTGTAAGCGTGGGGGCTGAGCAGGAGCGGCACGTGATAGTGCTCCTGCCCGGGTGCAACCTCGAACGTGACCGTCACCGACGGGTAGAACGTCGATCGATGGGTCACGGCGAAGTAGTTGGCCGTGTTGAACGCCAGGTGATAGACGCCCGGAGCGAGCCGCTCGGGGCCGATCTCGCCGATCCGGCCGTCCGCATCCGTGACGCCCTGATCGATCGTGGTGCCGTCGGCGCTGCCCAGCAGGACGACAACCCCTTCGGCGGGCGTGCCGAGGGCCGCGTCGAGCACGTGGGTGCTGAGGTGGCTAGTCATCGAGGATCCCCTCCAGCCGCAGGGCGGCAATTTCCTTGAGCTGCTGGCCGACAACCACGATTTCTACGTCCGGGTCGTTATCCAGTCTCGCTTCGAGCGCCTCCAGTATGTCCTCGGCGCTCCGCCCGGCCGCTCGGATCAGGAAGACCCGCCCGAACCTCTCTTCGTACGCGTGATTGCCTGCGTCCAGCCGGCGCTGCACGTCGAGATCGCTGGCATCGACGCCGGACTGCTCGGAGCGCGACATGGTCGACTCCCGATCGGCGCCCGCCGCTCGCTCGCCGATGCGCGGATGGTGGGCAAGTGCGGAAGCGATGTCGTCGGGGGTCCAGGCTGCTGCGGCCTCGTTGGCGTAGGCGATGACGTCCGCAAGACTCTCGAATGGTCGCGCGTCGACGATCCCCTGGACCCAGGTCTCGATGGCGGCGGCGGGACGTATGACGTCGCTCGCGGCGGCCGGGGATGCGGCATTGAATTCAGCGAGATTCATCCCTGCACCTCTTCATTCCGGGACGCTCCCTCACCGTGCACACCGGCTCAGCGTGGCCCAGCGGTGTGTCGCGAATCCTCGAACACCGTTTCGGTCATGTAAAAATCGCCTCTGCGGAAATCACGTGGGCCAGGTCGATGAGGTCGCGGTCGCGGTCGACGCCCGCCACGAAGCATGCGCCCGCCGGCAGACCTCCTGCCGTTCCGAGCGGCATGCTGACCGCTGGCAGCCCTGCATTGCCTGCGAGACAGGTGAGCCGCAGGGTCGCGGCGCGCAGGGCTTCGATGGACGCCGACTGGCTCTCGCGGATCAG
>JAOPXA010000029.1 GCA_025965395.1 Nocardioidaceae bacterium
GAGCCACGGGTACGACTTGTCGTCGCGGTACTTGACGTTGAAGCGCGGGTCGAACTCCTTGATCCAGCCGTACTCGAGCTGGAGCGCCTCGACCTCGTTGCCCACGACCGTCCAGTCGACGCGGGACGCGGTCGTCACCATCTGGGCCGTGCGTGGGTGCAGGCCGGTCAGGTCTTGGAAGTAGGAGTTGAGGCGCTGGCGCAGAGACTTGGCCTTGCCGACGTAGATGATGCGGCCCTCGGGGTCGCTGAAGCGATAGACCCCCGGCCGGTCCGGAATCTCTCCGGTGGCGGGTCGATAACTAGCGGGGTCAGCCATCTCAGGTCCGGGCGGTGCCGTCCAGGACCGCCTTCAGGTAGTGCCCCGTGTAGCTGTCGGGGTTGTCTGCGACGTCCTCCGGGGTGCCTTCGGCGACGAGGATGCCACCGCGGCTGCCGCCCTCCGGACCCATGTCGATGAGCCAGTCGGCGGTCTTGATGACATCGAGGTTGTGCTCGATCACGATGACAGTGTTGCCCGCGTCGACGAGTCGACCGAGCACGCCAAGCAGCTTGCGAATGTCTTCGAAGTGGAGACCGGTGGTGGGCTCGTCGAGCACGTAGATCGTGTTGCCCGTCGACCGCTTCTGGAGCTCGGAAGCCAGCTTGACGCGTTGCGCCTCGCCGCCAGACAGGGTTGGCGCGGACTGGCCGAGGCGCACATAGCCGAGCCCGACATCGACGAGGGTGCGAAGGTGACGCGCGATCGCGGGGATGGCCTCGAAGAAGTCGACTGCCTCCTCGATCGGCATGTCGAGCACCTCGGCGATGGTCTTGCCCTTGTAGTGGACCTCGAGCGTCTCGCGGTTGTAACGGTCGCCGTGGCAGACCTCGCACGGGACGTAGACGTCGGGCAGGAAGTTCATCTCGATCTTGATCGTGCCGTCGCCCGAGCACGCCTCGCAGCGGCCGCCTTTGACGTTGAACGAGAAGCGGCCTTGCTGATAGCCGCGCATCTTGGCTTCCGGCGTCTGCGCAAAGAGCTTGCGGACATGGTCGAAGACGCCGGTGTAGGTCGCGGGGTTGGAGCGCGGGGTGCGGCCGATCGGCGACTGGTCGACGTGGACAACCTTGTCGACGGTCTCGATGCCCGTGATGTTCGTATGCCGGCCCGGAATGGTGCGGGCGCGATAGACGTGGCGTGCCAGCGACTTGTAGAGGATGTCGTTGACGAGGGTCGACTTGCCCGAGCCGGACACGCCGGTGACGGCGACGAACACGCCAAGCGGGAACGTCACGTCGATGTCGCGCAGGTTGTGCTCGCGCGCGCCCTGCACGACCAGCTCTCGACCAGGGGTGACCTTGCGGCGCTCCGTAGGAACGGGGATGGACTTGCGACCCGAGAGGTATTGCCCGGTAATGGAGCGCTCGCTCGCGAGCAACTCCTTGACGGTGCCAGAGACGATGACCTCTCCCCCGTGCTCGCCGGCGCCAGGACCGATGTCGACGACCCAATCGGCCACACGCACCGTGTCTTCATCGTGCTCGACCACGATCAGTGTGTTGCCCATATCGCGCAAGCGGATGAGCGTCTCGATCAAGCGGTGGTTGTCGCGCTGGTGCAGGCCGATCGAGGGCTCGTCGAGCACATACAGCACACCAACGAGCCCGGCGCCGATCTGCGTGGCCAGGCGGATACGTTGAGCCTCGCCGCCGGAGAGCGATCCGGCTGCCCTGTCAAGGGAGAGATAGTCGAGGCCGACGTCGAGCAGGAATCGTAGGCGCTCGTTGATCTCCTTGAGAACCCGCTCGCCGATTTGGAGCTCACGGTCGGACATCTCGAGGCTGCGCAGATATTCGGCCGCCTCGCCGATGGACAAGTTGCAGACCTCGGCGATGTTCTTGGGTCCGTACTCCTCGGAGTTGAGCTGGACCGCCAGGATCACCGGGCGGAGCCTGGTGCCATTGCATGTGGCGCAAGCAACCTCGCGCATGAATCCCTCGAGGCGTTCGCGGCTCGTGTCGGACTCCGTCTCGCTGTGGCGACGCTCGAGGTAGGGAATCACACCCTCGAAGGTCGTGTAGTAGGACCGGACGCGGCCGTAGCGGTTCTTGTAGCGCACGTGCACCTGGGTGGGGTGACCGTGAAGCAGCGCCTCTTGGTGCTCGGGACTGAGCTTGCTGAACGGGGTCGTGACCTTGAAGCCAAGCTCGTCGCCAAGCGCTTCCAACATACGGCCGAAGTATTCGGAGACCTGAGCCGACGACCACGGCAGGATGGCGCCTTCGGCAAGCGACTTGCTCGGGTCGGGGATGATCAGGTCGGGATCGACCTCCATGCGGGTGCCGAGTCCGGAGCACACCGGGCATGCGCCGAACGGTGCGTTGAACGAAAACGAACGGGGCTCGAGCTCATCGACCTCGAGCGGATGGTCGTTGGGACAGGCGAGCTTCTCGGAGAAGCGCCGGGTGCGCTCGGGGTGGTCGGCATCGCGGTCGACGAAGTCGAAGATGACGAGCCCGTCAGCGAGCGAGAGCGCGGTCTCAACCGAGTCGGTGAGGCGCTGCTTCGAGCTCTCCTTGACCGCGAGACGGTCGACGACCACATCGATCGTGTGCTTCTTCTGCTTGGCCAGCTTGGGCGGCTCGTCCGACAGGTTGTAGAGCTCGCCGTCGACGATTGCTCT
>JAOPXA010000031.1 GCA_025965395.1 Nocardioidaceae bacterium
GCCAAGGTGCCGCTGCCGTATGCCTATCGTTTGCCCGGGGTGCGCGACGGGATCCCGGCGCGCTCGTTCTCGCGCCGACTGTGGTCGCTCGTCGGCGGAGGTGCGGTCCTCGTCTTCCTGCTCCTCACCGTTGTTTCCGCGCCGTGGTGGGCATATCTGGCTCTGGCCGCAGTGGCGCTGGGGGCTTGGGGATTCCTCGCGCGCAGCACCATCGGTGGCGAGCTCCACCGGCGCAGGCTCTATCGCGCCGTCGCGTCCTACCAGCCAGAAGTCGCCATCGCTTTCGCGGGCAAATCGGGCGGTCCCTGGCAGCTGGCCATGTGGGAGCCGTACCTGGTGCGGTCGGGGTTGACGACCATCATCGTCAACACGCACGCGGCATACCTCGACATGATCGTGCCCAGCATCACGGTGCCACTCGTTCAGATGGCCGACATCGATCGCGAGTTTTTGGAGCCGCTGGTCGTTCCGACCCTGCACACGTTCTACTACGTGCAAAATGCGAAGACCAACGCGTTGTTCATGAGTTTCACCCGCCTCACGCACGTCTGGCTCAACCACGGTGATTCGGACAAGCCGGCCAACTTCAACGAGCGTCACGCCCGCTACGACAAGATCGTCGTATGCGGTCAGGCGGGCATTGATCGCTACGCCGCCAACGACATCCACATCGATCCCGAGAAATTCGTTGTGGTGGGCCGTCCCCAGGCCGGAGATGTCGTGAAGGCAAGGGTCCCGATTGCCGACATCAGTGCCCCCACGGTTGTCTACGCGCCGACGTGGCACGGCGTCGACGGCTCCATCAACTTCTCGTCGCTCTCCTGCGCGAAGAGCATCGTCGAGGCGCTCGTGGCTCGCGAGTGCACGGTCATCTTTCGCCCACACCCGCTGAGCAAGCGGTGGCAAAATCGCCTCAAGATCATTCTCGATGTGCAGGAGATCTTGCGCGCCGATCACGAGGCAACCGGCCGCCAACACGTCTTTGGCGCCGCGGCAGAGGAGGACTGGAGCGTGGTCGACTGCTCGAACCACGCTGACGCGATGATCTCCGACGTCTCCAGCGTCGTCTCTGATTTCTTGCAGTCCGAAAAGCCCTATGCCATGGTCAGCATGCATGCCGGGGTTGACGAGTTCCGGGCGGAGTTCGCGCTTGCGCAGACTGGCTACGTCATCACCCGCGACCTGGAGAACCTCGATGACGTACTCGATGATCTCTTGGGTGCAGATCCGCTGTCTGAGGCGCGATCTGCTCGCAAGCGTTATGTGCTTGGTGACTTCGACGGTGACGAGTCCGCAGAGGCGTTCAGTGCTTTCGTACGAAGCCTCGCACCGCCTGCTCAAGTCGCAGTGAAACACTAAGAGCATGCGCGTACACATTGCCACCGATCACGCCGGATTCGAGCTCAAGAACGAGCTCATCGAATGGCTCAACAGCCTTGGCTATGAAGCCGTCGATCATGGTGCATTCGTCTATGACGAGGTCGACGACTACCCGCCGTTCTGCTTCTCGGCGGGGGAGGCAGTCGTCGCTGAGCCCGGCAGCCTCGGCGTCGTCATCGGTGGCTCCGGCAACGGCGAACAGATTGCCGCCAACAAGGTCAAGGGTGTCCGCTCGGCTCTCGTGTGGAGCCTGGACACAGCCGAGCTGGCACGCCAGCACAACGACGCCAACGTGGTGTCGATCGGTGCGCGCATGCATACGGTCGAAGAGGTCAAGGCGTTCATCGAGCGCTTCCTCACCACACCGTTCAGCGGAGTCGAGCGCCATCAGCGGCGCATCGATCTGCTGACTGCGTACGAGGGTTCTGCCTAACTCGTATGCCCGAAGGCCACGTGATCCACCGCCTCGCGCATGAGCTCGACGCCACCTTTGCAGGACACGTTGTCCGCGTCTCTAGCCCTCAGGGTCGTTTTGCCGAGGGTGCACGGCGGATGGACGGCGCCACATTGGCCGGTGCTGACGCACTCGGCAAGCACCTGTTGCTCGCCTTCGCCGACCGACCCGAGCAGGTGCACGTGCATCTCGGGATCTTCGGCAAAGTCGCCCTCGCGCGAGCGACCAGCATCCCTGCGGTGGGTCTGATCCGCCTGCGGCTCGAGTCCGCGACGCATACCGTCGATCTCCGCGGACCCACGACGTGCGAGTTGCTTCTCCCTGATCAGGTGGACGCGCTCTTCGCCCGCATCGGGCCGGACCCGCTTCGGCCAGATGCTGATCCCGATCGGGCGTGGCGGCGGATCAAGGCTTCTCGTACGTCCCTCGCGGTGCTCCTGATGGACCAGGCGGTGCTCTCCGGGGTAGGCAACATCTATCGCGCCGAGGTGCTGTTTCGCCATCGCATCGCGCCCACTCTCCCCGGCAACAAACTCACCCGCCGGAAGTGGATCGCCATGTGGGACGACCTGGTGTACCTCATGGCGCTCGGCGTCGCAGACGGCCGGATCGACACCGTGCGGCCTGAGCACGAGCCCCAAGCGATGGGACGCGAGGCCCGCGACGATCGCCACGGCGGTGAGGTCTATGTCTATCGTCGGGCGGGGATGCCGTGTCTCGTGTGCGGGACCTCGATTGCTACCCGTGAGTTGGCCGCCAGAAATCTGTTTTGGTGCCCTTCGTGCCAAAGGCGACGGTAGGCTGCTGAGGTGCCCCGGACCCACAATCGCGTCGTTCAGCCGGTGGCCGACTACGTCAATACCAAGGTCGTCCGCTGGCGTACGGGCACCACAGAAGGCCAGGTCGCGGTGCTGGTCGCGATCGCGGCGCTCCTGACGGTGATGGCCGTCGTGTCGTTCTTCAACTACACGCGTATGCCCATCAGCGGCTTCTATGTGCCGCTGCTGCTCGGCATCTTGCTGCTGAGGTTCTGGCCGCTCATGATGCTGGTCGCGCTGACCATCATCTACGGCACGATCACGGTGGTGGCCAACGGACCGGTCA
>JAOPXA010000040.1 GCA_025965395.1 Nocardioidaceae bacterium
TCCGCAACCGGGTCCCGCGGAGCTGCATACGTCCTTGCTGCGCCATGGTCGGCGGATTCAGACGGGCGAAGTGACCCTTGTGCAGGCGGGCGCCAACGTCGCGCACGTCGTGACGAACTTCGGGCCGCGCGTCGAGGGCGAGGGCCGCTCGCTTGAGCTCGGTACGGCCCCGCAACTGCCGCCTCCGGAGGCATGTGGTGATCCACGAGACTCGGGCATACCGCTTGACGGGATCTTCGGGCGTACGGAGTACCGACTCGCGTCGCGTCCTGGCTGGGCCGATGGCGCGCCGACGGGTGACCCGACCGTCGAGCTGTGGATGCGCCTTGATGGTGGGCGGGAAATCGAGATCGAGGCGCTAGCTTTTCTTGTCGATTCTTATGCGCCGCCGGTGATGGAGGTGGGCGAGAACAAGTCGATGACGGTCCAGCTGACCGTGCACCTGCACCGCAAACCTGCTCCGGGCTGGATCGCTGCTCGCATCACCACGCGCCACATCGTCAATGGTTTCCACGAGGAAGACTGCGAGCTGTGGGACCAGGCTGGCAACCTCGTGGCGCAGTCGCGCCAGCTCGCGATCCTGCTCTAAATCACACGTCGCGAGTCACGTACGGCGAGTCGCGAGTCACTACGGCGAGTCGCGAGTCACGTAGGCTCGCGCCCATGAAGGCTCTCGTGGCAGTTGGACTGTTCACCGCAGTGATCTGCGGTGGAAGCAGTGCGGTCGCCACGACCGCAGCGGGCCTTTCCGTGACCGGGTATGCGCTCGAGGGATCGGCGACACCCGCGCACATCAAGCGCGACGCCGACTACCTCGACGTGGTGGGCGTTGACGGCATCACATTGCTCGGCTCACACCGCGTCTCGAAGGTCAGCGCAGAGGCCCACGCACTGCGACGGACCGCACAACGGCGCGGGATGAGCGCGGTTCTTCTGGTATCCAACTTCGACGGTGCGATCGACGACTTCAACGAAAAGACCGCATATTCCGCGCTTCGCAGTGCCAGCAACCGCAACAAGCTCGCCGCGGCCCTGGTGAAAGCCAGCAGGAAATTCGACGGCGTTCAGATAGATCTCGAGTCCCTCAAAGCACGAGACCGAAAAGGGCTCACCGCGTTGACGAGGAAGCTTCACTCGCTCCTGCCGGAAAAGAAGAGCCTTTCTATGGCATTCATGGCCTCCGGCAACCACGCTGGCTACAAGGCGCGCGGCTACAACCTCAAGCAATTGGGCAAGACGTTGGATCGAGCGGTGCTCATGGCGTACGACTTTCACGGGCCCACGTGGTCGAAGCCGGGCGCGATCGGCCCACTCGCTGCCGTGCGCCGCGAGCTCGCCTATTTCGCCTCGCAAATCCCCCGCGCCAAGGTGGAGCTCGGCATCGCGACGTACGGCTATCAGTGGGACGGCAACCCGGCCGTGCTCACCGTCGGCGAGGCGCGCAAGCTTGCCGGAGACAAGGCGACATGGAGCACCAAACACGGCGAGTTGCATGCGAAGCTCGACAACGGAGCCACCCTCTGGTGGTCAGACCAGCGATCGTTGCGTCTGCGCGAAGACATCGCTGCCACGGAAGGCATCGGTGGGATTGCCATTTGGCAGATCGGTGCATCTGCTGGGGCACTCGGACCTATCTGAGTGCGACCGTAGCTGACTCGCGAGCGCCCGTGAACGACTCGCGACCCGCCGTAGGCGACTCGCGACCGTTGGGGGTTAGGGGCGGCGGTAGGTGGCGACGGCGAAGCCTTCGGCGGGCTCGCGCGACGCCTCTACCCAGCCATCCCAGTCGATCCTCGGGAAGTAGGTGTCGCCGTCGGGTGCGCCCGGCACCCACGACACGATCAACTCGTCGACGAGCCCCGATGCGAGCGCATGCGCGTAGATCTCTCCGCCGCCCACGATGAACACGTCGGTGTCGAGCTGGCGCGCAATCCCCACCGCCGCATCGAGGCTCAACGCCACGACCACGCCCTCAGCCGACCACGACGCCTGCCGCGTCACGACAATCGTCGTACGCCCCGGAAGCGGCCGACCAATGGACTCATAGGTCTTGCGCCCCATGATCATCGGATGACCGAGCGTGACGCGCTTGAAGTGCTTGAGGTCCTCGGGCAAGTGCCACGGCATCGCCCCATCGAGCCCGATCACACCGTTGTCGCCCATAGCGACCACGATGCTGACCGTCATATCGCGATCGGCGCCTTGATCAAGGGATGCGGGTCGTAGCCGCTGAACTTGACCGAGTCGAGGGTGAAGTCATCGATCGACGTGATGCTCGGGTCGAGCCACAGCTCGGGAAGCGCGCGCGGCTCACGAGCGAGCTGCTCGCGCGCCTGGTCGAGATGGTTGTTGTAGAGGTGCGCATCGCCAAACGTATGAACGAAGTCACCCACCTCGAGGCCCGCGACCTGAGCGACCATGTGAGTCAGCAACGCATACGAGGCGATGTTGAACGGCACGCCGAGGAACACATCAGCCGACCGCTGATACATCTGGCACGACAGCCGCCCGTCCGCGACATAGAACTGGAAGAACGCATGGCACGGCATCAGCGCCATCTTGTCGAGGTCACCGACGTTCCAGGCACTGACGATGTGGCGGCGCGAGTCGGGGTTGGACTTGAGGTCGGCAATCACCTTGGTGAGCTGGTCGATGTGCTGGCCATCAGGAGTCGGCCATGAGCGCCACTGGTAGCCATAGATCGGGCCGAGGTCGCCGTTGTCGTCGGCCCACTCATCCCAGATCGACACGCCGTTATCGCGGAGGTAGGCCGTGTTGGTCTCACCCTTGATGAACCACAACAGCTCCGCCACGACCGACTTGATGTGGATCTTCTTGGTGGTGACCAGCGGGAATCCCTCGCGCAGATCAAAACGCATCTGGTGGCCAAACACACTGCGCGTGCCGGTGCCGGTGCGATCGCCTTTTTCGGCGCCCTCGTCGAGGATTCTCTGGACCAGATCGAGGTATGCGCGCATGCTCCGACCTTATCAACCGGGACGGACACTCTCCATCTTCTCGCGCGTGGCAGGTCCAACGCGCCATGACACAATGAGGTTCTGCGGGTTTCAGTGGTTCGAATCCCTTCATCGCCGTTCGCCATGTCGGCAGCCTTCGGGCACCCGACGCGGTGCTCTGCAGGACTTCGGGTCCTCCGCACCCCGCGTGGTCGACGTGGTGAACGGTCTGGGACCCACCAACGAAAGGATGTCGGTCATGGTCACCGTCATGCCGTACGAAAAGATCCTCCGCTACCGCAACCACGCGCAGCAGGAGATCGTCTTCTCAGACGGCGCCACCGTCGTCATCGAACGGCCCAAGGTATGAGTGGTCCAACCGCCGACGTCAGCGCCCGGCTCGCTTGGGCGGCCGACGCTGACATGATCGCCGCGCTCCAGATCAAGGCATGGCGGCACGCATACGCCGACGTCCTCACAGCCGACCAGCTTGCCGGCCTGGACGTGTCAGCCTTTGCCGACGAGTGGCGCGCGACGATCGAGCGTCCTCGCGATGCGCGCAGCCGTGTCCTGGTCGCACTCGAACGCGTCGACATGCGCGGTTTCGCCCTCGTGCATCCCAGCACCGACCCGGACGGCGATCCGATCGCCGATGCCGAGATCGGGGAGTTCGTCGTGGACCCCGATCATCGCGGCGCGGGGCACGGATCACGGCTGCTCAGTGCGGCCGTCGACACCATGAGGTCCGACAGATTCACCCGAGCCCAGTGGTGGATCGGCACCGAGGACGACCGATTGCGCGAGTTCATCGCGAGCACGGGATGGCACACCGACGGCGCTCATCGCGAGCTCATGGGCGAGAGCGGCGAGCGGCTCAAACAGATCCGCCTTCACACCGATCTCAGCGGTGCAGATGGGTGATGCGGCCCCGGCTGACCGGCGCATCATCATCGACTCGCTCGGGGTCGGCATCGCCACCGGCGTCTATGGAGTCTCGTTCGGCGCCATAGCAACGACCTCGGGGCTGAGTGTCCTTCAGGCCTGCGTCGTCTCGCTTCTCGTCTTCACCGGCGCGTCTCAATTCGCCCTGATCGGCGTGATCGCCGCAGGCGGGTCGCCCTTCGCGGGAGCACTCACGGCGACGCTGCTGGGCAGCCGCAACATGTTCTACGGGCTCAGCATCGCCGGGCGTCTCAAGACGCGCGGCTGGCGCAAGGCCGCGGCCGCGCATGTGGTGATCGATGAATCGACCGCCATGAGCATCACGCGCGACACCGACCGCCAAGCGCGGCTCGGGTTCTACTGCACCGGGTGGTCCGTCTTCGTGCTGTGGAACCTCACGACTCTTGTGGGCGCAGCCGCAGGACAGTCGATCGGCGATCCACGCACCTACGGCCTCGACGCCGCCGTCGGGGCTGCCTTCCTGGCTCTGCTCTGGCCGCGCCTCACGACGTGGCCCGTGCGACTCATCGCACTCACGGGCGCTGCCATCGCGCTGGGGCTCGTTCCCTTCGCCGCAGCAGGAGTCCCGATCATCGCGGGCGGCGCCATCGCCGTCTTGCTCGGCATGCGCCTCCAGGTCGACGCATGACCTCGCTTTGGTGGGCGATAACGTTGACGGTGGCGACCTGCTACGGGTGGAAATTCGCCGGACTTTCGGTCCCCGAGAAGGTACTCGAGCATCGGCTGACCGTCCGCGCCGCCGGGCTCATACCCGTTGGGCTGCTCGGAGCTTTGATTGCCGTTCAGGTGTTCGCGGGAGACCATCGCGTCGTCTTCGATGCGCGCGCAGCGGCCCTCGTCGTGGCGGTGGGTTTGCTCGTCGTACGTGCACCGTTTCTCGTGGTCGTGTTTGGCGCCGCGGGAGCTGCGGCTCTTATCCGGCTCGTCTAGGTCGATCGTCGGGTTACGATTGCCACGTCATTTGGGGGGGTCCATGACTCGATCGATCGTTACACGTCCACGCGGGGTCATCTCCGCCCTTCTCGTCGCAACGGCGCTGATCCTGGCAGCTGGCCTGCCTGCTTCGGCTGCGGGCACGGAGTATGGGGGCTGGACCTCGTCCGGCACCTCCGGTGCCTTCGCGGGCGGCCTGAGCCTGACGACCAAAGGGTTTCCTGCGGCGTCTATAGCCAACGACTCCACGAGTCTCTCCACTCCCGTAGCCGCATTCCTCAACGCGTCCACGCCCTTCGGGGCGGCGTACGGCAGCTCGCAGACTAAGACGTACCTCAATACGTCGACCGCCGCGAGCGCTGCCCCGTCGACCACCACCTACACCTTCGAATCGGCCACCCCTGCTACCGGTTGGGGCATCGCATTTGCCGACATCGACGCCGACTCCCTCAAGATCGTGGCCACCGGACCGGGCGGCACACTCACCGCCGGCCAGCTCGGATTCCAAGGCACCTTCAACTTCTGCACAGCCTTTACTCCTCGCCCCAGCGCGTGTGGCGGCGTGCAGACGGACGTACCCACCTGGGATCCGACAACTTCCACCCTCATCGGCAACGTCGCCGACACCACGGGCGCTACGGGTTGGTTCCAGCCCACTGCAGCAATCACGTCAATCACTCTGACCTTTACACGTCTTTCCGCGACCGGGTCGCCGATCTTCCAGACGTGGGTGGCGAGTGACACCACCCTCGTGAGCGGCACCGTGGAGCTGCCCTCAGGAGATCCCGCGCCCGAAGGAACTCCCCTCAGCCTTCAGGACCAAGCCGGCACCGAAGTGGCGACCACCACTACCGAGGCAGACGGTACGTTCGTCTTCCCGTCAGCCGTGCCGGGTGACTACGACGTCGT
>JAOPXA010000058.1 GCA_025965395.1 Nocardioidaceae bacterium
GCGACGATGGCCGAGGGGCTTGGCGACGACGACGTGCTGATCACGCATACGGGGTGCCAATTCCCGTGCAACCAGGCGCCGGTGATGAGCGTGCAGCCCGGGGACATCTGGTATGGCCACGTCGATGGCGATGCCGCACGCGCGATCGTGTCGGAGCACCTGGTCGGCGGCGAGGTGGTCGCGGCGCATCGCCTGCCCCGTCAGACGAAGGATTAGGTGTTGTGCCCACCAGGCGGGCACAACACCTAATCCTTCGTCGGGGCGCGTCGGATGTAGGCTGACCGGACCAGGAACCCGGTGAAAATCCGGGGCGGTTCCGCCACTGTGAGCCGATGCATCTCGCGTCGGTCAAGCCAGACACTGCCTGCACGATATCCATTCGATGGGGCGAGAACCCCGATCAAGGAGCCTCATGACGCGCATTGCGTTGCTGTCCACGTCTGACACCGATCTGCTGTCAGCCCGCGCCTCAGGCGCCGACTACCTGTATGCGAACCCGAGCCGACCCGGCCACCAGGCGATGAAGGACGCGCTTGAGGGCGCGGACCTCATCGTCGCGCGGATCCTCGGGTCGCCCGACATGCTGTGCAGTGGGTTCGACTACTTCCGCGGCACGGGGAAGCCGATGGTCGTGCTCGGCGGCGAGCAGGCGCCGAGCGCGGAGCTGATGGAGCTGTCGACCGTACCGATCGGGCTTGCTGCCGAAGCCCATCGCTATCTCGCCGAAGGCGGGCCCGACAACCTGGCGCAGCTGCACGCGTTCTTGTCCGACACGGTGTTGCTGACGGGTGAAGGGTTTGAGCCGCCGGCGGTCATACCGGAGTGGGGCTACTCCAAGCGGGTTTCGACAAGCCCGCGGGTTGAGCTTGTCAAAACCCCGCTCCCCAAGATCGGCATCCTCTTCTACCGCGCCCACGAGAGCAGCGGCAACCAGGCGTTCGTGCACGACCTTGCCGACGCGATCGACGCGACAGGCCATGCGGTCGGCATACCGATCTTCTCTGCCTCGCTGCGCAGCGCCCCCGACGACTTGTACGCGGCGCTCGGTGAGCTCGACGCCTTGATCGTCACCGTTCTCGCGGCCGGTGGCACCAAGCCCGGCAACGTGACCGCGGGCGGCGATGACGAAGCGTGGGACGTCGAACGGATGAAGGCGCTCGACATCCCGATCCTCCAAGGCCTCTGCCTCACCTGGGGCAAGGAGGACTGGGAGGCGTCGAGCGAGGGTCTCAGTCCGCTCGACTCTGCCAACCAGATCGCGATCCCCGAGTTCGATGGTCGCATTATCACAACACCGTTCTCGTTCAAAGAGCTCGATCGCGATGGGTTGCCTCGGTATGTCGCCGACGCCGAGCGCTGCGCCCGTGTCGCCGGGATCGCCGTCGCGCATGCGCGCCTGCGCCACATACCCGCCGCCGAGCGCAAGATCGCGATCATGCTGTCGGCCTACCCGACCAAGCACAGCCGCATCGGCAACGCGGTCGGCCTCGACACTCCCGTGTCGGCGATCCGGCTCATGCGCGCGATGCGTGAGCGGGGTTACGACCTCGGCGCTGACGGCGAGATCCCCGGACTCGCGCCGTTGCCCGAGGTCGAGGGCGAAGAGCCGGACACGACGTCGGGCAACGCGCTCATCCATGCGCTGATTGCAGCCGGTGGTCAGGACGAGGAATGGTTGACCGCGGCGCAGTTGACCTCGAGCACCGTGCGCATCCCGGCGGTCGACTACCGGAGCTGGATCGGGCATCTGCCAGCTGAGCTCACCGATGCGATGACCGAGACCTGGGGTGAAGCGCCAGGCAAGCTGTTCGTCAACGATGCCAACGAGATCGTGCTGGCCACCATCCAAGCCGGCAACGTGGTCATCCTCATTCAGCCGCCGCGCGGGTTCGGCGAGAACCCCGTCGCGATCTATCACGATCCCGACATGGCGCCGTCGCATCACTACCTCGCTGCCTACCGCTGGCTCGAGAACAGCCCAGACGATGGCGGCTTCGGCGCGCATGCGGTCGTCCATCTCGGCAAGCACGGCTCGATGGAGTGGCTGCCGGGCAAGAACGCCGCGCTGTCCGCATCATGCGCGACCGATGCCGCGATCGGCAACATGCCGCTCATCTACCCGTTCCTGATCAACGACCCGGGCGAAGGTGCGCAGGCCAAGCGCCGCGCCCACGCTACGATCATCGACCACCTCATCCCGCCGATGGCGCGTGCGGAGTCATACGGCGACATCGCCAAGCTCGAGCAACTCCTCGACGAGCACGCCAACATTGCGGCGATGGATCCGGCCAAGCTGCCCGCCATACGCGCGCAGATCTGGACGCTCATGCAGGCTGCGCAGATGCATCAAGACCTCGGTCTCGAGGAGCGTCCTGGCGACGAGGAGTTCGACGACTTCCTGCTGCACGTCGATGGTTGGCTGTGTGAGATCAAGGACGCGCAGATCCGCGACGGGCTGCACGTTCTCGGCCAGGCGCCCGAGGGAGAAGCGCGGGTCAACCTCGTGCTCGCGATCTTGCGCGCCACCCAGATCTGGGGCGGCGACACCAAGGCGCTTCCGGGGCTTCGCGCTGCGCTCGGCCTCAAGGAGGGCGCCGAGGCGGGTTCGGCGGTCGATGCGATCGAGACTCAGGCCCGTGCGCTGATCATCGCGATGGAAGAGTCTGCGTGGGACGTCAGCGTCGCTGCCACCTTGCATCCCGATCCGGTGGTGCAGCAGGTGCTCGCCTTCGCCGCCTCTGAGGTCGTGCCGCGGCTGGCTGCTACGAGCGACGAGCTGGACGCGGTGCTGCACGCAATGGAGGGCGGATTCATCCCCGCTGGGCCGTCGGGCTCGCCGCTGCGCGGGCTCGTCAACGTGTTGCCGACCGGGCGCAACTTCTACACGGTCGACCCCAAGGCGGTGCCGTCCAAGCTCGCCTACGACACGGGTCTGCTGATGGCGGAGTCGCTCATCGAGCGCTATTTGACGGACACGGGGGATTACCCGAAGTCAGTGGGCCTGTCGGGCTGGGGCACGTCGGCGATGCGTACGTCGGGCGACGACATCGCCGAGGTGCTCGCGCTCATCGGCGTGCTGCCGACGTGGGACGAGGCGTCGCGCCGCGTCAACGGGCTCACGATCCTGTCGCTCGAAGAGCTGGGGCGCCCGCGCATCGACGTGACGCTGCGCATCTCGGGGTTCTTCCGCGACGCGTTCCCGCACGTCATCGGCATCCTCGATGACGCGATCCGTATGGTCGCTGAGCTCGACGAGCCCGACGAGCTGAACTACGTCCGGGCCCATGCCCAACGCGATCTCGCCGAGCACGGCGACGAGCGGAGGGCGACGACACGCATCTTCGGGTCCAAGCCCGGCTCGTACGGTGCGGGCATCCTGCAGGTGATCGAGTCCGGCAACTGGCGTGACGACGCCGATCTGGCTGAGGTTTACACCGCGTGGGGCGGATTCGCATACGGCCGCGAGCTGGACGGCAAACCGGCCTCGGACGACATGCGCGCCAACTACAAGCGGATCGCCGTTGCGGCCAAGAACACCGACACGCGTGAGCATGACATCGCCGACTCCGATGATTACTTCCAGTACCACGGCGGCATGGTGGCGACGGTGCGCTCGCTCACCGGCACGGCACCACGCGCATACATCGGCGACTCCACGACGCCGGATGCCGTGCGGACCCGCTCGCTACAGGAGGAGACCAACCGCATCTTTCGCGCGCGCGTCGTCAACCCGCGCTGGATCACCGCGATGCAGCGCCATGGTTATAAGGGTGCGTTCGAGCTGGCCGCGACGGTGGACTATTTGTTCGGCTATGACGCGACGACGGGCGTGGTGCAGGACTGGATGTATGACACGCTCGCGAAGACGTACGTGCTCGACAAGGCCAACCAGGACTTCATGAAGCGTGCCAACCCGTGGGCGCTGCGCGGGATCATCGAGCGGCTCGGTGAGGCGGCGGAGCGCGAGTTGTGGGCCGAACCTGACCCCGAGGTGATCGCGGCGATGCAGCAGGTCTACCTCGACATCGAGGGCGACTTGGAGGACGACCGGCCGTGAGGCGCGTGCGGCTGATCGGGATCGGGTCGGGGCATCCGGACCAGATCACGGTCGAAGCGGTGCGGGCGCTCAACGAGGTCGACTACTTCATCGTGGCCGATAAGGCCAACGGCACCGATGACCTTGTGCGGATCCGCGAGGACATGTGCCGCACCCACATCGAGGGCGAGTGGCGGATCGTCGAGGTGCGCGACCCCGAGCGTGACCGCGACCCGGTCGACTACGACCAGGCGGTGGCCGACTGGCACGAGGCGCGTGCGGCTTCCTACGAACAGGTGCTGCTCGATCATCCGGGCGACGCGGGGTTTCTCGTGTGGGGCGACCCGGCGTTCTACGACTCGGCGATCCGGATCGTCGACCGCATCCACGCGAGGGGCAACGTGATCTTCGACTATGACGTGATCCCGGGGATCAGCAGCTTCCAGGTGTTGGCGGCGCGCCACAGAATCGTGCTCAACGAGATCGGTCAGCCGATTCTCGTCACGACCGGCCGCAAACTAGCGGAGGCGGTGGCTGCTGGTCATACCAACATCGTCGTGATGCTCAACGCGGGCCTCGATGCGCTCCGTTCCCTGAGCTTGTCGAAGGGCGACTGGACTATCTACTGGGGCGCCAACCTAGGGACGGCCGCCGAAGTCTTGGTGAGTGGCAAGGTGTCCGACGTCTTGGACGAGATCGAGGACGCGCGTAGCGTGGCCAAGGCTCGGGCCGGCTGGGTCATGGACGTCTACGTCCTCCGACACCGCTGATCCGTACGCAAAACCCTGCCGATCCGCACGCAACGCAGTGCCGATCCGTACGAAAAAAGGTGCCGATCCGTACGAAACGTTGCGCACGTCCTGGCGAGCGGTCTCGCCACTCCCGCACTTCGTACGGATGAGCGCTGCGGCGCGTGCGGATGAGCGACTTTTTGCGTACGGATGACGGTTAGGGGCGGGCGTAGGCGAGGAC
>JAOPXA010000085.1 GCA_025965395.1 Nocardioidaceae bacterium
TGACGTTTTGGCTCGACACGCACGGCGTGTCGCGACCAAAAGGTCACTCTCAGCGGAGTTGTGGGTTATTGGTGGCGGGAGATGGGGCAGGACATGCACCGGGGGCCGCCACGGCCTGACCCGAGCTCGGACCCGCTGAGCGCGATCACCTCGATGCCGTGGTCGCGCAAGCGCGCGTTGGTCTGCTCGTTGCGCTCATACGCGACGGCGAGGCGGGGAGCGATCGCCAGCGTGTTGTTGCCGTCGTCCCACTGCTCGCGCTCGGCGGTGATCGCGTCGAGCCCGGTGTCTATCTGCTTCAGCTCGTCGATCCCCATAGCCGCGGCGGCTGCGGTGAAGAACGACTGCGTGGGGGAGGTCACCAGGTCGCCATCGTTGAAGGTGACCGTATGCGCCTGCAGCGAGTCGGCCATGTTGGGATACATCACGACCGTGTCGACGTCGACCATCGTGACTACGGTGTCGAGGTGCATCGTCGCGCGTTCCTGGGCGATCGGCACGGCGAGGAGCGTATGCGCGAGGTCGTGCTCGAACGCTTGCCGTGCAAACCGCTCGAACCCCGCGGGCGTCGTGCGCTCACCGACGCCGATCGCGATCACCCCCGGCGCGAGCAGTAGGACGTCGCCGCCCTCGACGTGTTCGAGCTCCGGCCCGTGCACCTGCTCGACCCCGGCAAAGCGGGGATGTCTGCTGTAGATCAACGACGTCAGCTGCGTCTCGCGCATCCGGGCGGGCATCGCCAAGCTGGTCACGGCGACCCGGTCGCGCAGCCATACCGAGGAGTCGCGGGTGAACAGCAGGTTGGGCAGGGGATCGATCAGAAAAATGTCGGGCGCAAAGAGGCTCGTGACGATGCTGCGGTGCCCGGTGACTTCGTCATTGCGCAGCCCCGCGGTCAGCACGAGCGCGAGGTCCTCATCGGGTTCGTCGTTCAGCGCAGACACCAGGTAGTGGCGGAGGCTGTCGCCCAGCCGCAGGCTCGAGGTCACGGCGGTGATGGCCTCCTCGCGGGCGCCGGGGGCCGCGAGCGCCTCGACGAGCAGCTCGAACAGGTACAACACCTCGACTCCATGAGACCGCAGCGCGGCGGCAAATGCGTCGTGCTCCTCCTGGGCCTTCGACAGCCACGGGATGCCGTCAAACAGGAGCGAGTCGTTGTTGCGCGGCGTGAGGCGGCTCAGCTCGGGCCCGGGGCGGTGCAGCATGACGGTCTGGAGAGGCTGGACTTCGCTGGAGGCACCGATGCTCGGGGTCATGCCCCCAGCCTAGGGTCATCGGGCTCCCGTTAGGCCCGCGTGCTTTGTGCGCTGCTTCACCCCAAATCGTTACCTCCACGTTGCATAAGGGCACTACTGTTGCTCCGTGGATTGGAACGAGTACGACGCCGCCCTGTTCGACCTCGATGGAGTCATCACGCCCACGGCAGACGTGCACATGCACGCGTGGGCCAAGATGTTCACCGACTACTTCACCGCGGAAGGCATCACGCCGCCGTATGTCGAGGGTGACTATTTCACCTACCTCGACGGCAAGCCCCGCTATGACGGAGTGCGCTCGCTTCTCGCCTCGCGGGGAGTGACCTTGCCCGAGGGCACGATCGCTGACCCGAGTGATGCCGAGACCGTATGCGGACTCGGCAACCGCAAGAACGACGTCTTCTCCAGCGTCCTCGAGACCGAAGGAGTCAAGGCCTACCCCGGCTCGATCGCTCTGCTCGACGCACTCGAAAAGCGCGGCACTCATACGGCGATCGTCTCCAGCTCGCGCAACGCGCCCGCCGTGCTGAGGGCCGCCGGGATCTTCGATCGCTTCGAGATCATCGTCGATGGCAATGTCGTGGACGAGAAGGGCATCAACGGCAAGCCCGCTCCCGACATGTTCGAGCTCGCCGCCGCCGAGCTCGGAGTGCCCAAGGAACGGGCAGTCGTGTTCGAGGACGCACTGTCGGGCGTCCAGGCGGGCCATGCCGGGGACTTCGGGTTGGTCGTAGGAGTCAATCGCGGCGCCGGCGAAGCAGCACTTCTCGAGCACGGTGCCGACATCGTGGTCGACGACCTCATCGAGCTGGTGACCGCATGAGCCACGGCGCCTCGCACGTTCCACCCCCGGCCCACGATCCACTCGACCGCATCCGCTTCCCGCTCGATCCCTGGAAGTTCACCGAAAAGCGCTACGAGTCGACCGACATGGGCAAGACGGAGACCTTGTTTGCCGTCGGCAACGGCTACCTCGGCCTGCGCGGCAACGTCGAGGAGGGTCGCGAGACTCATACCCACGGCACGTTCGTCAACGGGTTCCACGAGACCTGGCCGATCCAGCACGCGGAGGAAGCGTTTGGCTTCGCCCGCGTCGGGCAGACCATCGTCAACGCTCCCGACGCCAAGATCCTGCGCCTGTATGTCGACGACGAGCCGCTGCTGCTGCCCGTGGCCGACCTCCTGGAGTATGACCGCTCGCTCGACTTCGCGGCGGGCCTCCTGAGCCGCGAACTGCTGTGGCGCACACCGTCGGGCAAGCTCGTGTCGATCAAGTCGCGCCGCATGGTGTCCTTCACCGAGCGGCACCTCGCCGTGATGACGTTCGACGTCACGATGCTCGATCAAGCTGCCCCGGTCGCCATCTCGTCGCAAGTGCTCAACCGCCAGGACGGCGAGGACGAGTATCACGTGTCCGCCGCCGCCATGGGCGAGGGCGCTGACCCGCGCAAGGC
>JAOPXA010000090.1 GCA_025965395.1 Nocardioidaceae bacterium
CTCGAGAGCCTCGCGCACGTGGTTGGCGAGCTCGCGGGTCGGCTGGATGGTGAGGCCGCGTGGCGAGTTGGGGCGGCTGGTCCCACCGGCAAGCTTGACGAGGATCGGGATGCCGAAGGCAAGGGTCTTGCCCGAGCCGGTGCGTGCACGGCCGAGGACGTTCTTGCCTGCAAGGGCGTCAGGAATGACGGCCTGCTGGACGGGTGACGGAATCGTGATTCCCTGCTTGGCCAGAGCGGCTACGAGGGAGTTCGGAAGGGAATAATCGGTAAAGTTGCGCGCCGAAGCGTCGCGGATTTCAGATGACAAAATACTCTCAGACTCAAATTGACGCCCGATCGTTTCTGGTCTCGCGGAAGTGCGCACCTTCGCCGGGCAAAGAAAAACCCCCTGCGTGAGGGGATTTCACTTGTTCACATACTAGCACGTATGTACGAGGCAACCCCTCATACGCGACTGAGGTCACACTAGGAGGTCAGCGAACTCCGGGTGCTTGCCGATGTAGCTCGCGACATACGGGCACTGGGCCACGACGCGGCGCGAGGCAGCCCGCGTCTGCTCAAGCGCGCCGCTGACGAGCTTGCCCGCGAGGCCTTGACCGGCATATGCGTCGAAGGTCTCGGTATGGATGAACGTGATCACGTCACCTTCGAGTGAGTAGACGCTGAACCCGGCCAGCTCCCCATCGGAGAAGACCTCGAAGCGGCTCTTGGACTCGTTGTCGACCACAGTGACGTCACTCATAGAGGAGTCAACACTCAGAACAGAGTCAAGATTCCCAGGACGCCGACGGCAATGCCGAGGACGAGCGAGACGCTGATCAAAATGGCGTGCACTTTGAAGAAGGTCGTGGGCTTGCCTGATGCGTCGCGCGCGCGGTCGTCCTTGGTGACGCGGCGCCAGAACTGTGGCCAGATGAACACGTTCCACAACGCTGTGACGATGAGGAGAAGCGACCAAGCAACGGGGAGATCCATGGCAGCAGTCTGCCACCGCATACTAGATCCATGCCGCCCACCACCCGCCGCGCGATTCACCCCTCGTGGATCGTCGCGGGCGTTGCGTTCGTCGCGCTGATCGGCGCCGCTGGCTTCCGCGCTGCGCCGGGCGTGCTGATGGTGCCACTGCAAGACGAGTTCGGCTGGTCGAGAAGCCTCATGTCGACCGCCGTTGGCATCAACCTGGTGCTGTATGGACTGACAGCGCCGTTCGCCGCAGCGTTGATGGAGCGCTTCGGAATGCGCACGGTGACGACGGCGGCGTTGTCGCTCGTCGCGCTCGGCAGCGGGTTGACGGTCCTCATGACCGCAAGCTGGCAACTGCTCCTGCTGTGGGGCCTCTTCATCGGGCTCGGAACCGGCTCGATGGCGCTGGTCTTCGCGGCGACGATTGCCGACCGCTGGTTCGTCGAGAAGCGCGGGCTCGTCATGGGAGTGCTCACCGCCGGCGGGGCAACCGGGCAGCTGCTCTTCTTGCCGGTCGTTGCGGTGCTCGCCGACAACATCGGCTGGCGCGCGGCATCGCTCATCATCGCGGGCGCGGCACTGCTCGTCATACCGCTCGTGCTCATCTTCATCCGCGACTACCCGTCCGATCGCGGCGAGCTTCCTTATGGTGCGCCCGACGGGTATGTGCGCGCTGCTCCGCCGGCCGGTGGCGCAGCACGACGTGCGTGGGACGGCCTCATGTATGCGTCGCGCGTCCGCTCGTTCTGGGCGCTCGTCATCGCCTTCGCGATCTGCGGCGCCACGACGAACGGCCTCGTCGGCATCCACTTCATCCCGTCTGCCCATGACCACGGCATGCCGCAGACGACCGCCGCCGGCCTGCTTGCCGTCGTGGGCATCTTCGACATCGCCGGCACGATCGGGTCTGGTTACCTCACCGACAAGGTCAATCCGCGGCTTTTGCTCGCCGGTTACTACGGTTTCCGTGGCCTGGGGCTGTTGGCGCTGCCGTCGCTGCTGTCGTCATCGGTCAAGCCGAGCATCGTGATCTTCGTCGTGATCTACGGGCTCGACTGGGTGGCGACCGTGCCGCCGACCGTGGCGCTCTGTCGCGAGGTGTTCGGCGATCGGGGCATGATCGTCTTTGGTTGGGTCTTCGCCGCGCACCAGATCGGTGCGGCGATCGCGTCGGTGGCCGCCGGCGTCATCCGCGACACCACGGGCACCTACACGCTTGCCTGGATCGGCGCGGCAGGTATGTGCGCCGTCGCGACCGTTCTGTCACTGAGCGTGCGTCGGGTCGACCCCGAAGTCAGCGAGTCTGAAGCAGAGTTGCCAGTGCCGAGGTGAAGAACCCGAGGCCGTCGGTGCCCGGGCCAGTGAGGTCTTCGACCGCGTGCTCGGGGTGAGGCATGAGTCCGACGACGTTGCCTCGCTCGTTGGTGACGCCCGCAATGTCGCGCAGTGACCCGTTGGGGTTGTCGCCCACATAGCGAGCGACGACGCGACCTTCGCCTTCGAGCATGTCGAGGGTTGCTTCGTCGGCGATGAACCCGCCCTCGCCGTTCTTGAGGGGCACCAGGATCTCTTGGCCGACTTCGTACGAGCTTGTCCACGCAGTCGAGGCATTCTCGATCTTGAGGACCTGGTCGCGGCAGACGAACTTGCGGTGATCGTTGCGGATCAGCGCGCCGGGTAGCAGGTGCGACTCGCACAGGATCTGGAAGCCGTTGCAGATGCCCAGGACGGGCATGCCGCGGTGCGCAGCGAGCACGACCTCTTCCATCATTGGAGCGAAGCGTGCGATCGCGCCACAGCGCAGATAGTCGCCGTAGGAGAATCCGCCGGGAAGGATGACTGCGTCGACGCCCTTGAGGTCCTGGTCGCCATGCCAGAGGGAGACTGCTTCACCACCGGCGATCGTGACGGCGCGCTGAGCGTCGACGTCGTCGAGCGAACCGGGGAACGTCACGACGCCGATCTTCATACGTCGACCTTGACCGTGTAGTCCTCGATGACCGGGTTGGAGAGCAGGGTCTCGGCGATCTTGGCGACCTCTTCGAGGATCGCGTCCGTGATCTCGCCGTCCATCTCGAGCTCGAACCGCTTGCCCTGACGGACGTCGATCACGCCGTCGAATCCGAGCCGCGGGAGCGCTCCGTGAACAGCCTTGCCTTGCGGGTCGAGAATCTCGGGTTTCGGCATGACATCGACGATGACGCGGGCCACGGGGTCTCCTCGTGAGGGGGTCGAGCGGGATGCCTCCATCCTACCGTCCTTCCACGCGATCCCCGCCGCACCGCCCTACCGCGCCGACCACCTCAACCACCACCACGCCCAACACCGCGAGTGGCGCAAAATGGGGCTCAAGGGGCCCCCATGGCAACGAGTTTGCGCCACTCGCGGGGCAGAATGCGCCACTCGACGAAAAGGGAGCGGGGGGGTCGAAACCCCTACGACAGCTCGCGCTTGAGGATCTTGCCCGTGCTGGTCATCGGAAGCTCATCGCGGAACTCGACGATCCGCGGGTACTTGTAGTTCGCGAACTGCTCCTTGCCCCACGCGATCAGCTCCTCCTCGGTAGTCGGATCACCGGCGTTCTTGATGATGACCGCCTTGATCTCCTCGCCGTGCTGATCATCGGGCACCCCGATGACCGCGACGAGGGACACCGCGGGATGCGTCATCAGGACCTCTTCGATCTCGCGCGGGTAGACGTTGTAGCCACCACGAATGATCATGTCCTTGGAGCGGTCGACGATGTAGTAGAAACCGTCCTCGTCCTTGCGCCCGAGATCGCCCGAGCGGAACCACCCATCATGGATCGCCTCGGCCGTCGCATCGGGCCGCTTGTAGTAGCCCTTCATGATGTTGTGGCCCTTGATGGCAATCTCGCCGATGGCGTCGTCTTCCTTGACGTCACTCCAGTCGTCGTTGATCAGCTTCATCTCCACACCGGGGATCGGCACGCCGATCGACCCGACCCGCGGCTCCTCGCCAAACCTCGAAAAGCTCGCGACGGGCGACGTCTCCGAGAGCCCATACCCCTCAAGGATCGTGACACCAAAGCGTTCCCTGAACTCACGATGGATGTCGACCGGCAGCGCCGCTCCACCCGCAGACGCCACGCGCAGGTTGGCGGCGAGCTTCTCGACATCGATCGTCTCGTCGAGCGCGCCGAGGAGCCCCCAATACATCGTCGGCACACCGGCGAAGTAGGTCACGTTATTGCTCAGCATGAGACCCAGCGCGGCCTTGGCCTCAAAGCGCGGCAGCATCACGATGGTGCCGCCGAAAGCAAACGCGCCATTCTGCACGACGGTCTGCCCGAAGGAGTGGAAGAGCGGCAGGACGCAGAGGTATGTGTCGGGGTTGTTCTCGTCCGCGCCGAACAAGTCCTTGCCACTCAGCGCATTGTCACGCATGTTGCGGTGCCGCAACTCCGCTCCCTTGGGCTGCCCCGTCGTGCCGGACGTGTAGAGGATCACGGCGGTGTCGTCGTCATCGGTCGCCACCGACTCGAAGACCGGAGACTGCCTCGCCACGGCAGCGCCGAATGTCTCGGCACCCTCGAATGGCGACGCGGCTGCGGGGTCGCCGGTGACGACGAAGAACTCGGTCACCGAGTCGGTTTGCTGGAAGCCGTCCCAGCTAGCCTGCCCGATGGGCAGCTCTGGAGTGCCCTCGAAGGCGAAGTAGGCCTTCGCGTCGGAGTCGCCCAGGTGATAGGCCACCTCACGCGCCTTGAGCAACACGTTGAGCGGCACGACGGTAGCCCCTGCCTTGAGGATTCCGTAGTAAATGATCGTGAAGTAGGGGAGGTTCGGGATCGACAGCGCCACCTTGTCGCCAGGCTTGATGCCCCGAGAGACCAGCAGGTTGGCGACCTGGTTGGCGGCGCCGTTGACCTGCGCGTACGTGAGGCGGGTGTCCCCCAGCACGACGGCGACGCGGTCCGGGTATTTGGCGGTGCATTCTTCGAGTAAGGACGACAAGTTGGACATCGGATGCTCCTCTGAAGATGTGTGACCGGCGTCTCACGATCGTACCCGCGCGGCCGAGGCACGCAAGGCGACGTAATCGCGGTGAAACAACGACGTCCTACCGTTCTTGGAAGAGGAGGTGGGGATCTCATGTCAGGACCGCGCAGGCGCTCCGTGTTCGCCTCTCGTCTCGTGCGCTCCCCCGACGACGGCCAGCGCTCGATCCTCCACGACCTTCGCCACGCGATCCTCAACGGCGACGAACCGCCCGGCACGCTCATCCCGCTTGACGACGTCGCCAAGTTCTTCGGCGTCAGCCAGATCCCCGTGCGCGAGTCACTCAAGACCCTGATCGGCGAGGGTCTCGTCGAGCACCAGCCCCATGTCGGTTACAGCGTCACGATGGTCACGTCCGACGAGTTCCGCGAGCTGTATGTCGTGCGGCAGGCCCTCGAGGAGGCCGCGCTCCGGGCTGCGGTCCGACGCGCCACGCTCGAGGACGACGCCCACGCGATCGAGGTCCACCACTCCCTCGCCGCCGCTATCGATGACAACAACGAGCGTGCCTATCACGCCGAGAGCCGCCGCTTCCACATGGCGCTCATCCGCCCGTCCCACATGCTGCGCCTGATGCGGATGTATGAGTCCGCCTGGAACATGACCGAGCCTGCCCGGCCCATGGCGCGCGTTCCTGCGCGCGAGCACAACGTCTTCCACCACGACCACGAACGCATGCTTGCGGCGTTCGTCGCACGGGATGACGACGCGCTCGTCGCTGAGTCGCGGCACCATTTCGACCACCTTGAGACCGCCTTGTCGGCGATCGGTTCCGACCCGGATGTCTTCCGCGCTGAGGCCTGAGCGGCTTCGACCGCCGAGTCATGTGCGACGTCATATATGTGGGCCGCTCAGATATATGACTCCCGTGACAATCAGGAAATCGCTCGACGGAACGGGCGTAACACGGCCTCCCTAAGTTCGGCCTAAACCCCGCCGACAGAGCCGTCATACGGGTCATCCCACCCCGTCACTCACAGGAGTCGTCATGACCGAAGTTATCTCCGCCAAGGAAGGAGGCGACGCCACCGAAAGCCCGGCTGGCGCCGGTTTGATCAAGCCGGGCTATCACCCCCGCCTCACCAACGAAGACCTCGCTCCGCTGAAGGAACAGACCTGGAGCTCGTACAGCATCTTTGCGTTCTGGATGTCCGACGTGCACAGCGTCGGCGGCTATCTGACCGCCGGCAGCCTCTTTGCCCTCGGACTCACCAGCTGGCAGGTGTTCATCTGCCTCATCGCCGGCATCTGCATCGTGCAGTTCTTCTGCAACCTCGTGGCCAAGCCGAGCCAGCAGGCCGGCGTGCCCTACCCGGTGATCTGCCGCGCGTCGTTCGGTGTCCTCGGCGCCAACATCCCGGCCATCATCCGCGGGTTCATTGCCGTTGCTTGGTATGGCGTGCAGACGTTCCTCGCGGCCGAGTCGCTCAACATCGTCTTCCTCAAGCTGTGGCCCGGACTGGCCGATTGGGCTGACGTCGACATCCACGGTTTCCTCGGCCTATCGGCACTCGGCTATCTGAGCTTCGCGATCTTGTGGGTGGCTCAGGCCGCACTCTTTTGGCGAGGCATGGAGACGATCAAGAAGTTCATCGACTTCGCCGGACCGGCCGTCTACTTCGTCATGCTGATCCTGTGCGTTTACCTCTTGGTCAAGGCAGACTTCGACATCAACTTGAACCTGTCGGACAAGAACCTCAGCGGCTGGGGCATCATCAGCGCGATGCTAGGCGCTATTGCGCTCGTGGTGTCGTACTTCTCCGGCCCGATGCTCAACTTCGGTGACTTCTCGCGCTACGGCAAGAGCTTTGACACCGTCAAGAAGGGCAACTTCTGGGGCCTGCCGATCAACTTCATCGTCTTCTCCTTGCTCACCGTCCTGACGGCCGCCGCCACGGTGCCCGTCTTCGGCGAGCTCATCACGGACCCGATCCTGACGGTCCAGAAGATCGACACGACGTTCGCGATCCTGCTCGGCGGCATCACCTTCGTCACCGCCACGGTCGGCATCAACATCGTCGCGAACTTCATCTCGCCCGCGTTCGACTTCTCCAACGTCAATCCGCAGAAGATCAGCTGGCGTATGGGCGGCATGATCGCGGCCGTCGGCTCGGTCCTGCTGACGCCGTGGAACTGGTACAACGACAACACCGCGATCCTCTACACGCTCGGCATCCTCGGCGCGCTGATCGGCCCGTTGTTCGGCATCCTGATCGCCGACTTCTACCTCATCCGCAAGCAGAAGGTCATCGTGGACGACCTGTTCACGATGGACGAGGACGGCGAGTACTTCTACCGCAAGGGCTACAACCCAGCGGCGGTCAAGGCGGTCGCCATCTCCGGCATCGTGTCGGTGGCGTCGGTGCTGGTGCCGCACTGGACCAACTGGGCCGAATGGATCCCCAACTACAGCTGGTTCATCGGTTGCGGAGTGGGCTTCGTCGTCTATTACGTGCTCGCGATCCAGGCGAACGTCGCGGGGTCCGCGGACGCTCGGGCCGCTGCGACAGCGTAGGGAGCAACCCATGTTGATCAAGGTCATCAATCCCAACACCACGTTGTCGATGACCAAGATGATCGGCGAGAGCGCCCGGGCCGTGGTGGGCCCGGGCGTCACCGTCGAGGCGGTGAGTCCGTCGATGGGGCCGGCTTCGATCGAGAGCCACTACGACGACGCGCTGAGCGTGCCGGGGGTGCTGCAGGAGGTCTTGCTCGGCGAGGAGGGCGGCGCCGACGGATACGTGATCGCGTGCTTTGGGGATCCGGGGCTGCTGGCGGCGCGAGAGGTCGCGGCGGGGCCGGTGGTGGGCATCGCCGAAGCGGGCATGAAGTCCGCTACCTACCTCGGGCGCACGTTCAGCGTCGTCACCACGTTGGGACGCACCGTCGGGCATACGTGGGAGTTGGCGCACCGCTACGGCGTGGGTGCCGCCTGTGCCGGGGTCTACGCGTGTGAGATCCCCGTGCTGGACCTCGAGACGGATCCGGCCGCGCGGAGTCGCATACTCGCCGCGTGCAGGGACGCCTTGGTGCGCGATGGTTCGGATGTCGTCGTGCTGGGTTGCGCGGGCATGGCCGATTTCTGCGTGGATCTGTCAGCGTCACTGGGCGTGCCGGTGATCGACGGGGTGGCCGCGGCCACCGCTACGGTGCAAGCGCTCGTGACGCTGGGTTTGCGGACGAGCAAGCGGCTGGAGTTCGCGTCGCCGGCGGCCAAGACATACGACGGCATGCTCCAAGGCTTCGCCCCACCCCGCTAACCCCGCCAACCCCGCCGACGAGAGAGTATTTCACCACCGACGAGAGACTTTTGCACCACCGACGAGAAAGTTTTGTTCGCTAGCAGGTGCAATATTCGCTCGCGAGCGGTGAAATACTCTCTCGTCAGCGGAAGGGGTGGGCGGTGAGCTGCTCGTATGCCTGGATGTACCGGCCGCGCGTCTTCTCGACGATCTCAGCCGGAAGGTGCGGCGGCTGGGTGTTGCTCGCCCGGTCCCACCCGCTCGCGTCCGATGTGAGCCAGTTGCGCACGATCTGCTTGTCGAACGAGTCCTGGGTCTTGCCCGGCCCGTAGGTATCGGCTGGCCAGAAGCGGGAGGAGTCCGGCGTCAGCACCTCGTCGGCGAGCACGATCGTGCCGTCGGGCCTGGTGCCGAACTCGAACTTTGTGTCGGCCAAGATGATGCCGCGCGAGCGAGCGATCTCCTCGGCGCGGGAGTAGACCGCGAGCGTGAGGCTTCGCAACGCCTCAGCACTCTCGGCGCCGATTGTGTCGACGACGGCCTCGTACGAGACGTTCTCGTCGTGCTCGCCGAAGTCCGCCTTGGTCGCTGGGGTGAAGATCGGCTCCGGCAGCTTCGACCCGTCGACCAAACCAGCAGGTAGCGCGATGCCACATACCTCGCCGGTAGTTTGGTAGTCCGTCAAGCCGGACCCGGTGAGGTAGCCGCGTGCGACACATTCGACGGGAAACATGTCGAGCTTTTCGCAGATGACGGCGCGCCCGGCGACGACTTCGGGTACGTCCGTTGAGATGACGTGGTGCGGCACGATGTCAGACAACTGGTCGAACCACCACAAAGACATACGGGTGAGGATCTCGCCCTTGTCAGGGATCGGTGGCTCGAGGATGAAGTCGTAGGCCGAGATGCGGTCCGACGCCACCATGAGCAACTGACCGTCCTGCCACTCATAGAGGTCGCGAACCTTGCCGGAGTGCAGGTGCTTGGCGCCGGGGATCTCAAGAGGCATGACGCCACCCTAGTTGAGCGTCGATAAAGCGCACGTAG
>JAOPXA010000095.1 GCA_025965395.1 Nocardioidaceae bacterium
CTCGAGAGCAGACAGTTGGGTGAAGTGCACGACATACACCGGAGCTTGGTGCGTCGAGAGCAACTGCTCGAGTGTCTCCTGGATCTGTGTCGTGACGTACTCGGCGACGAGCGGCACGGGCCTGTCTGACGAGGTAACCAGCGCGGTTGGCCTGCCGGTGCGACGCTCGAGGTCGGCCTGAAGCCGCGTCGTGTCGCCCAGAGTCGCCGACATCAGCAAGAACTGTGCCCTCGGCAACTCGATGAGAGGGACCTGCCAGGCCCAGCCCCGGTCGGGGTCAGCATAGAAATGGAACTCATCCATGACGACGAGTCCGATGTCGGCCCGGGCTCCTTCGCGCAGGGACATGTTGGCGAGGACCTCAGCTGTTGCGGCGATGATCGGCGCATCTGCGTTGACAGCAGCATCGCCGGTGATCATGCCGACGTTGTCTGCGCCAAAGATGTCGCAGAGGTCGAAGAATTTCTCGCTGACCAGAGCTTTAATCGGCGCTGTGTAGACGCTGCACTCGCCCCTCGCCAGCGCAGCGGCCATCGCCCCTGTCGCCACGAGGCTCTTGCCCGAGCCGGTCGGCGTGGCGAGGATGACGTTGGAGCCAGAGACACATTCGAGTAGCGCCTCATCTTGAGCGGGGTAGAGAGTCAGACCGCGCTTCTCGGCCCACGTCGTGATCGCGTCATAGACGAGGTCCTCGTCCGTCGTCACACTTGTGGGGAGAAGATCGACGAGGCGCACCAGACCATTGTCCCCGATGAATGTCGACGTTCTCGACATCAGGGAGCCGTTCAAGTTGCGGGCGGCTCCCCCAGCACCTGCAATGGGTGTATGAATTCCCACAGCGTGAGCGTCGACCGCGTCATCGATGCACCTCCCGCCGAGATCTTCGCGTTGCTAGCTGATGCGGGCAGACATCAGTCCTTCGATGGCTCAGGCAGCGTCCAGGGCACTCGCAACGAGTCAGAGCCGCTTGAGCTCGGCACGACCTTCGGCATGTCGATGAAGATGGGCTTCGCCTACAAGACCGCGAACACCGTGATCGAGTTTGAGCGGGACCGCCTGATCGCCTGGCAGACCAGGGGTTTCGGCGGCTTCATCGGTGGGCGCATCTGGCGCTACGAACTCATACCCGTCGAGCAGGGCACCCATGTGATCGAGACCTGGGACATCTCACAGGACAAGCAACGCTTCCTGCTCAAGCACAGCAACTTCCCCGCGATGACCCGCAAGAACATGACCGAGACGTTGGAACGGATCTCGCAGGCGCTCGCCTAGCTGGTGCTCATCGCGCCGATGGTCTCCGCGATCAGCGTCACGAGCTCATCCTTGGGAATCTTTCCGATCTCGTCGAACCAACTGAGCGACCGAGCTAGCGTGACTCCGAGCAGCGCCGATACAGCAAGCTCGGCCCTGAGTCGAGGACGTTCGACCCCCTCGGCTACGAGTTGAGCGGCAATGGGTTCGACGAGACGATGAGCAACCCGGTCATGGGCGGCGACGCGGATGTCTGCGGACGTGTCCGACCGCACCATGGCTTGCATGATCGGACCCGGTCCTCGCCGGTCGGCCCGTGCAATCAGGACGTCAGCCATCTCGCTCACGTTGTCATACGCTTCGACTGGCTGGCCGTCGTCGTCCTCGGCGACGACAGCCGCGATGTAGAGGTCGGCCTTGCTCCCGAAATAGCGCGCAATAAGGGCAGCATCTACACCCGCTCGCTCGCCGATATCGCGAATCGTGGTGGCCTCGAAGCCGTTCTGCCCGAAGAGTTCTTGGGCAGCCTGAAGCAACGCATCCCTGCTTGCGGCCGCATCGCGGACCCTGGTGGTCTTGGTGGCCGTCATCCGACGATCCCCGCGCCGCCAATTTCGGCTTCTTCCTGCATCAATTCGTCCACCTCATCGTTCTCGGTCGCATTCATGGCATTCTTCGGCTCCCTGCCCGGTAGGACAAAACTGATGATCGCGGTCAGCACACACAGCGATGCAGCGATGATCAAGACGACACGAAATCCGCTCAGGAGCGGCAGCGCTTCTCCGTCAGGCGTATGGGCGAGCAGCACGGCGGCGCTCAGCGCGCTTCCTAACGAAAGACCAATGCCGCGGACAACTTGATAGAACCCGGTGGCACTGCCCACCTCGCTGGACGGGACCGCCCGCACGATGAAGCCTGGCATGGCACCTGTGGTGAATCCGATCGCCAGGCCTCCGATGCCCATGGCCAGGAATGCTTCCCACAGGGCGTTGTGTTGGATGCAGAAGAAGACGGCAGCCGCTGCCAGCACGAGGGATCCGAGAGGGATCATGCTGCGTGCTCCGAAGCGCTTCTCATACGGCACCAGGAGACGACTGGCCGCAAAGCTGCCAACTGACAAGGGCACCAGGACGAGTCCTGAGACGACGACTGACGTGCCGAAGCCGTAGCCGTTCGACGAGGGCACTTGGACGAACTCGACGATGATCGGTAGGAGCAGGTACATCGCGACGCTGATCAAGAAGCCCGAAGCGTCCGCCGTGAGAACCGAGCGGTTCTTGACCTGGCGGAGGTCGACCAAGGGATCATGGAGCTTGAGCTCCAAGGGAATCCAGAGCGCAAACAACAC
>JAOPXA010000111.1 GCA_025965395.1 Nocardioidaceae bacterium
ACACCTCGCACCACAGCGGCAAAATCGCTGCGCGAGCGCGCATACACCGAGATCCGCACGATGGTCATGATGGGCGAGTTCCAGACGGGTCAGCGCCTCACCGAGGAGCTCCTCGCCGAACAGCTCGATGTCTCACGCACCCCCGTTCGCGAGGCATTCGTCCGACTGCATGCTGACCGCTTGCTCAACCGCTACGCCGACGGCGGCTACTACGTCGCCGAGATCGACCTGCTGGATTTACGCGACCTGTACGAGCTGAGACTCACCCTCGAGCTCCGCGGCATCACCCGTGCGCTCGAGGACGGGTTCCATCACGACCGCGCGGTGGTCGAAGCGCTCCGCACCGAGTGGCTGCGCATCCAGCAGAACCCACCCGCCGCCGACGGCACGTTCATCGAGCTCGACGAGTCGTTCCACATCGGCCTGTCGCGCTCCTCGGGCAACCTCGCGATCACCGAGACGCTCGAGACCATCAACATCCGCATCCGGCCGGTCCGCATGTATGACTTCCTCAGCGAGGACCGCATCATCACCAGCACCCAGGAGCACCTCGACATCCTCGAGGCCGTCCTGGACAACGAAATCGCCTTGGCCGCAGACCGGCTCCGCGAGCACATCGGCGCTTCGATGGAGATCGTCGAACGTCGCGCGGCTGAAGCAATGACCCAACGATCGCTGCAAAGTCGCCGCGCCACGCGAGAGGTATGAATCATGGAACAACATGTCGGACCCCGCCGTCCCCTGCTGGCCGTCCTCGGACTTACCAAGCATTTCGCCGCGGTCAAGGCCAACACCGAAGTCAGTCTGGAGGTATGGCCCGGTGAAGTGCACGCGCTCGTCGGCGAGAACGGCGCGGGCAAGAGCACGCTCCTCAAGATGATCTACGGGGTCTATCACCCCGATGCCGGCCAAATGATCGTCGAAGGCACCGAAGCCGTCATCGACAGTCCGGCCGAGGCACGCCGGCTTGGCATCGGCATGGTCTTCCAAGACCTACGCCTCGTGCCAGCACTGACCGTCGCCGAGAACATCGCCCTCGCCATCCCGACCGGCGTGACGCTCAAGCTCCGGGCACTCAGCCAGCAGATCCGCGAGGCCAGCGACAAGCACGGGCTGTCGGTCGACCCGAATGCCAAGGTCGGCCACCTCTCCATCGGCGAACGTCAGCGGGTCGAGATCCTGAAGGTCCTGATGACCGGCGCCAAGCTCGTCATCCTCGACGAACCCACCAGCGTGCTGGCACCGCAGGAGGTCGAGGCGCTCTTCAGCGTCGTGGAGCACCTCCGCTCCCAAGACTTCGGCATCCTCATCGTCACTCACAAGCTCGACGAGGTCCGTACGATCGCCAACACGGCCACCGTCCTGCGCGGCGGCCGTACGATCCTGGAGAACGTCAAGCCGTCTGACTACACCAATGACGAGCTCATCGAGGCCATGGTCGGCAAGAGCGTCTCTGACCTCACCCGGCGCGCATCGACCGTGGTCACCACGGACCGAGCCATGGCGCTGACCATGACCGGCATCAACGCCAAGGGCGACCAAGGCAACCTCGCCCTCAAGGGCATCAGCTTGACGATCGCTCCGGGCGAGCTCGTCGGGATCGCCGGTGTCGCCGGCAGCGGTCAGCGCGAGCTCTGCGAGGTGGCCCTCGGGCTTCGCCCACCCGTCACCGGCGAGGTGACCATCGTGGGCAAGAAGATCGGCAACCCTCGCGACGCTCTCAGCGCGGGAGCGGCCAGCATTCCCGAGGACCCGGTAGCCGACTCGATCGTCGGGAGGCTCACCGTGCTGCACCACATGGTGCTCAACGGTCGCCGCCTTCCCGCGGGCAAGGTCGGCATCGACTGGCAGACGGTCAAGTCGACGACCGACACGAACAACGACCGCCTGGGTCTCCACATCGCCGCCACGAGCCGCAACGTCAGTGAGCTGTCGGGAGGCAACATCCAGCGGGTGATCTTGACGCGCGAGCTGTCGCTCGATGCAGAGCTCGTCGTCGCGGCTTATCCGAGTCGCGGTCTCGATATCGCCAATGTGCGACGCACGCAGGAGATCCTGCTTGAGTGCCGCGACAAGGGCGCCGGTGTGCTCATGGTCTCGGAGGACCTCGACGAACTCATGTCCATCGCGGACCGCATCCTCGTGATGCACGACGGCCACATCTCCGGCGAGATCATCAACGCCGACTTCGACCGCCAGCGAATCGGCCAACTCATGATTGGAGGCGCCGCATGAGCGCCACATTGCTGACACCCGAATCCCCCGAGGTTGCCGAGCCCGAGGAGGCCAAGCCCGATCGCCTCCGCCCCATCCTCGCCACCGTCTGGCGCTGGACTTCCGCCCTCGGCGTCGCGCTCATCATCTTCAGCATCCTGCTGCTCACCAAGGGCGCCAACCCGTTCCAGGCGCTGGGCGACATGTTCAAGCTGACGTTCACGAGCTCGCGCTCCGTGCAGGAGATCTTCATCCAGATGGCACCCCTGGTGCTTGGTGCACTGGCGGTCGCGGTGCCCGCTCGCGCCGGGCTCACCAACGTCGGCGGTGAAGGTCAGATCATCATCGGCGCAGTAGCGGCGTGCGGTGCCTTCCTCTTCCTCGGCGACAGCGCCCCCGGCGGTCTCATCATCGTGGCGATGTTCGCGGCCAGCATGATCGCGGGTGCTCTGTGGGCCGGGATCGCCGCGCTCATGCGCTTGTGGGCCGGCGTCAACGAGGCGATCAGCACCCTGCTGCTCAACTTCGTCGCCCTCGACATCTTGCTCTTCCTCATCTACCAACCTTGGCGCGAGAGCCGCACGGGGCAACCCACGACGCGCGAGCTCGTCGACACGGCCAAGCTCCCCGTGATCAGCGGCACACAGGTGCACATCGGCATCATCATCGCCGTCGTCGTCACCGTCATCGTCTGGGCCGTCATGCGCTACACCCGCTGGGGCTTCAAGATCGCCGTCGCTGGCGGCAACGCCGAGGCAGCGCGCAGGTCAGGACTCAACGTGAGCATGCTCGTGCTCTCGGCCCTCATGATCGGCGGAGCCCTCGCGGGTCTGGCGGGGATGATCCACTTCGCCGGTGTGGAGTACAAGCTGCGTCCCGGCTTCGGCTACCAGCTCGGCTACACGTCCTTCCTTGCCTGCTGGCTCGCCCGCCACCAACCGTTCCCGATCCTCGTGGCGGCCTTCGTCTTCGCGTCCCTCTCGGTCGCCGGTGACAGCCTTCAACTCGACTCCTCCCTCCCCGCGGCGACGATCAACGTCCTCACCGCCCTGATCCTGATGGCCGTCCTCGGCTGGACGGCCAAAAGAAAGGTCAGCGTATGAGTCTCATCGTCGACGTCTTAAGCGGCGGAGTCCGAGGCGGCACCTCGATCATGTACGGCGCCCTCGGGGAGACCGTCTCCGAGCGCGCGGGAGTCATCAACCTGGGCACCGAGGGCTCGATGTTGATGGGTGCTCTCGGCGGCTACATCGTGTGCGTCGAGACGGGCAGTCCGTGGCTCGGCGCACTCGCGGGCGCACTCGCGGGTGCGGCACTCTCCCTGCTTCACGCCTACCTCGTCGTATGGCGAGGTGCGAGCCAGTTCGCTTCGGGACTCACCCTTCTGTTCCTGGCCCTCGGACTCACCTCGCTCTTCGGTGCCACATATGTCGGGAAACCCGTCGACGGGTTCTCGCGATGGGACGTGCCGCTCCTGAGCGACATACCGGTCATCGGAACCGTGTTGTTCCAACAAGATCCCTTGGTCTATCTCAGCTTTGCCGTCGTCCCGTTCATCTGGTGGTTGCTCTTCAAGACACGGGCGGGTCTGCTGATCCGCACGGCAGGTGAGCGATCAGAGTCTCTGACGGTCCACGGCTACAGCGTCAAGGCCGTGCGGGCCGGGGCCGTCACCGCGGGCGGATTCCTCGCCGGCATCGGCGGTGCCCACCTCTCGATCGCCTACGCCAACGCGTGGTTCGAAAACATGGTGTCGGGACGCGGCTTCATCGCGGTGGCACTCGTGATCTTCGCGGTGTGGAGCCCGATCCGTGTCATGGGCGGCGCCTACCTCTTCGGCATGGCACTGGCGCTCGGCAGCGCGCTCCAGGCCCGTGGTTACAACGTCAACCAGTTCGCGCTCGATGCGATCCCCTTCGTCCTCACCCTCGCGGTCCTCGCCTTGCTCGGCAAGAAGACCGTCTCATCCTCCCCGGCCGAGCTGAAAAAAGTCTTCGAGAACGCGCCACCCACCTAGCTTTCTCGAAAGGGCATCCCGCCCGCTCTCTCCCCAAAAGCACACCGCACCAAGCGGAAGGACTCAGAAATCATTCGCTTGGCGCGGTGCGTGAACACGAAAGGAAAATCATGTCCAGAACCAAATCTACCCTCCGGATGGCAGTGGTGGCGGCTGTCGCCGCTACCGTTCTCGCGGCCTGTTCCTCGGCAACGAAAGACACGACCGACTCGGGCGGCGGCGCACCTGGCGAAGGCACCGACGCCATCGGCTTCATCACCGTTGGCCCCAAGGACGACTTCGGCTACAACCAAGCAGTCTTCGAAGGCAGCGCGGCGGTCAAGAAGGCCTACCCCGACATGAAGATCCTCACGGCGGAGAACGTGCCCGAGGACGACACCGCCGCAACGACGATGGAGCAGATGATCGCCAAGGGCGCCAAGCTCATCTTCGCCACCAGCTACGGCCACCTCGACGCCGCTGTGGCGGTCGCCAAGGCCCACCCTGATGTCGTTGTGGTCCAGCAGGGCAACACGATCACCGGCACCGTCGGCAAGAACATGGGA
>JAOPXA010000127.1 GCA_025965395.1 Nocardioidaceae bacterium
TATGGAGGCGCAGCACCTGACCGGCGGCGACGCTCAAGACCAGCGTGCCCAGGGTGACAGCCAAGACAATCACCCAGTGCGCGCCGAGACCCCTGAGAGTCGGGAGATCGACCATTCCGCCGATCGAGATGCCCACGATCGCCTGGCCGATGATGAAGGCCCACGGGGGCAGTGACAACTCATGGCGCGATGCGAGGGCATAGATCAATGATCCGACGAGCCCGCCGAACAAGGTCGGCGACGGAGCGTGGATCAAGGCCAGGATCGCGATCGAAGCCGCGATGAGCGCGGTGAGTCGCAGCCACGCGAGAGAACCTCTCATGAATCGCCACTGGCGAGGAACCCGAGATATTTCCTCGGGCTCCCCGCCAAGTGGTCAGGCAACTCAGGCCGACAAGGCAACTCAGGCAAACAAGGCGTCGAGCGGCACGAGGTCGAGCGACCCCACGGCGTAGCGAGCCAGGATGACCTGAGCAACTCCTTCATCGACACCTAGCGGCTTGGCGACCGCGACGGCTCCGGCCTCCAAAGCAAGCTCGGCCACGCGATCGGGCAGGAAGCCCGGGGCGAGGAAGAGCGAGCCCACGGCCACGTGGCGTCGACCGTCGGCGCGATGGGCGCGAACTGCCTCACCCGCCGCTGGTGGAGCCATCGAAGCGAATGCGGCGATCGTCGGCAACTTGTGGCGCGCGCCCCAAGCGCGGGCAGCGCGTGACACCATCGCGTTGGCCACCGGGTCAGACGAGCCGGCCGCGGCGAGGACGAGCGCATCAAGCTCTCGCACCCGAGCGTCAGCAAGCGCCTCGCGGAGGCGCTTGTCGAGGACGTCGAAGAACACGCCCTCAACGCCGAGGACCTTCGTTGCCTTGATCTTCAGCCCGGGATGACGGGCTTCAGCAGCGGCAACCACGGCCGGGACATCGCTCTTGGCGTGATAGGCCTCGGTCAGCAGCAGGGGCACGACCACGATCTCGTCGATCCCTTCTGCCACTAAACGATCGACGACGTCGGCGAAGTTGGGCTCTGCAAGCTCGAGGAATGCCGGCTCGACCCGGAGTGAGGGACGCATGCATGCAACCAACTCCGTAAGGGCAGAAATAGTTGCAGCCGATCGGGGATCACGGCTGCCGTGCGCCAGGGTGATGAGTGCTGGTGCGGTCATGTTGCATGCCTCCTTTCACAGGGGCGTTAGCGGCTCGGTATGAGCCTCGCGTCCCGCACGGTGCGGGGCGACTTGGTCGAAAATTAGTGCGGACTGGAACTGTTCTGACTGGAACTGATCTGACTGGAACTGATCTGACTGGGGTTGAGCATCCCGATGTAGCCGAGCCGGAACGCCCGCATACAGGAGCGACACTCCCACTCGCCATGCTTCTCGCCGTGCGGACGCAGGTCCTCGTCGGAGCAGTATGGGCAATGGAACGGCGTGGCGCGCGAAGTCATCGCAGCACCTCTTCATCGGCGCGAGCGACCCAACGAGCGAACGACTCGCCATCGGTGCGCTCCTTGAGGAAGTTGCGCGTGATGTTCTCGACGTAGTCGGGCAGATCTTCGCCGACTACCTTGTGCGCGCGCAACTTGCGACCAAATCCGGCCTCAAGGCCGAGGGCGCCGCCGAGGTGCACTTGGAACCCCTCAACTTGCTCGCCTGCCTCGTTCATGACGAGCATGCCTTTGAGGCCGATATCGGCAGTCTGGATGCGGGCGCACGAGTTAGGGCAACCGTTGACGTTGATGGTGATCGGGGAGTCGAGCTCGGGCAGACGCTCCTCGAGGGTGTCGATCAACTCGTTGGCGCGGTCCTTGGTGTTGACGATCGCGAGCTTGCAGTACTCGATGCCGGTGCAGGCCATCGTGTTGCGTCGCCATGCTGACGGACGCGCTTCGAGACCGAGGGCCGCAAGATCGGCCACGATCGCCTCGATGTCCTTCTCCTCGATGTCGAGAATGACAAGCTTTTGGTGCGCAGTCGTCCGGATGCGGTCACTGCCGTACTTAGCGACGACTTCGGCCAGCTGGCTCAGGATGGCGCCCGAAACACGGCCCACCTTAGGCGCGACACCGATGTAGAACTTGCCGTCCTTCTGGCGGTGCACTCCCACGTGATCGTTGGGGATCTCGGGAAGCTCAGGCGACGGGCCGTCGATCAGCTTGCGGTGGAGGTATTCGTCCTCCATGACCTGGCGGAACTTCTCCGGACCCCAGTCGGCGACGAGGAACTTGATGCGCGCACGCGTGCGAAGGCGGCGGTAGCCGTAGTCGCGGAAAGTCGCGGCGACCGCTCCCCATACCTCGGGGACCTCGTCGTTGGGGATGAAGGCGCCGAGCCTCTTGGCGAGCATCGGGTTAGTCGACAGGCCGCCGCCGACCCAGAGGTCCCAACCGGGACCGTGCTCCGGGTGGACGACGCCAACGAACGCGATGTCGTTGATCTGGGGGACCGTGTCGTGGCCAGGGTCTCCGCTGATTGCCGTCTTGAACTTGCGCGGCAGGTTGGAGTAGGCCAGGTCGCCGATGTAGGTACGCTCGATCTCTTCGATCACCGCGGTGCCGTCGATGATCTCGTCGGCGGCGATGCCTGCAACGGGGGAGCCCAAGATGACGCGCGGGCAGTCACCACATGCCTCTTGCGTGTGCAGGCCCACGCCTTCGAGGCGCTCCCAGATGGCAGGCATGTCCTCGACGCGGATCCAGTGGTACTGGACGTTCTGGCGGTCCGTCATGTCGGCGGTGTCGCGCGCGTATGCGGTCGATATCTCGCCGATCGCGCGCAGTTGCTCGACGTTGAGCTGGCCACCGTCGATGCGCACCCG
>JAOPXA010000169.1 GCA_025965395.1 Nocardioidaceae bacterium
GCACCTCGAGGTCGCTTACCCTGACCAGTTGTCCCGAGGTCTCGTGTTGGTCAAGTGGTGGCTTCTTGCGATCCCCCACTACCTGATCATCGCGTTCTTCGTCGGCGGCGGACTCTTCGCGGCCGGACGCGTCACCGATGACGCGGGACCTTCCGTGCTCGGCGGAGGCCTGGTGGAACTGCTCGTTCTGATTGCTGGTGTGACCCTGTTGTTCACGGGCCGATACCCACGTTCTCTCTTCGATCTGATCATGGGCTTGCAACGTTGGGTCTTGCGCGTCGCGGCCTACTCGACCTTGATGACCGATCAGTATCCGCCGTTCCGGCTCGACATGGGAGGTGCGGAAGCTGATGAAGCGTCTTCTCCACCGCAATCCTGAGCGGAACGCCGAGGTCGTTCGCCGAGCAGTGGTCTCTCTTCTCTGGTTTGGTGCGGTGTCCGCCCTCATCGGCTGTGTCATGGCCTTCACCGCGGTCGGAGACAAGTTCAAGGACTCACTGGCGGGTACGCCCTTCGCCTCAGCGGTGGTCCCCGGGATCATCTTGGGAGTCGTCGTCGGTGGTAGCCAGGCCTGGGGAGCCGTTGCCGCACGGCGACCCAAGGACGGTGGCCTTCTTGCGCCGGCCATCGCTGGGTTCGGGATGATGATCTGGATCTTTGCTGAGATCGCCCTGCTCGGCGAGTACTCCTGGCTCCAGACCGTCTACTTCGTCGTAGGGATCGCCGAACTCACGGGAGTGCTCGCGCTGCTCGGAATTGCTCCCGCAATCGTCTGGTCCGCAACCACCAAAACCGTTGCCGTGCCGCTACCGTACGAAGATGCGCCTCTTCCGCTGCCCGACCTGTGACGGCATTGCACTGCTAGAAACGCTCGAATGCGGCTCCTGCAGTCAGCCCATCGGCCTGCACCCGCCAAGTCTCTCGATGCGTCCAGCCGAACCGACGGGGTCTCGGTTTGACGGTCAGACCTGGGTGCCGTGCTCCAACCGTTCGTGGGGCTGCAACTGGCTCCTCGACGAGGACGATGATGCATCGCAGTGCTTGGCATGTCGGCTCACGCGCAAACGACCGGATGCCTCAGACACGATCGCGCTCGAGAAGCTCGCCGATGTGGATATGGACAAGCGTCGCCTGCTGACGCAGCTCCTCGCTCTCGGTCTTCCCGTGACGCCTTGGTACGAGAAGGACGGCGGTCTCGGCTTCGATCTACTTTCTTCGCGCAGCAGCAACAAGAGGGTAACCATCGGCCACGCCAACGGAATCGTGACGATTGATCTAGCGGAAAGTCTGGATGATCACCGCGAAGCATTGCGCGTTCGGCTCGGCGAACCATACCGGACGATGTTAGGGCACTTCCGGCACGAAGTTGGCCACTACTACCAATGGATACTGGTCGAGGCTGGCGAGGATCCGAGGCTGCTTGACGAGTGTCGGACGATCTTCGGTGACGAGACCGCGTCCTACACCGACGCGATAGACCAGCACTACAGGCTTGGACCCTCCCGAGACTGGAGCTTGAGCTTCATCTCTGAGTACGCGACTATGCACCCCTGGGAAGACTTCGCTGAGTGCTTTGCCCACTACCTGCACATCACCAGCACCCTGGGCACGGCCGCCTCAGCGGGCCTCAAACTTCAAGCAGAGAAGGTGCCCGGCGTCGTGCGGCACGACGTCGAGCCGCGCCTGACCTACGACGATGCCTCCATCGACGACATCTTGAATGACTGGCATTGGCTGTCCTTGCTCTTCAACCGAGTCAACCGCTCCATGGGCCAGGACGACCTCTATCCCTTCGACCTCGTAGAGCCGGTCGTGCACAAACTTGCGTTCGTGCACAAGGTCGTCACCCTCGCGAGTGGGCGTCGCACTTTGTGACGAAGGAGTAACTTATGGTGGACCCTATGCGCCGCCAGCTCTCGATACTCGTCTTCTCTGCCATCACTGCCCTTGCCATCGCCGGCTGCTCGTCGTCAGATTCGGTGCCCCCAAAAGTGGAAAAGACCGCCACGGTTGCCTCAGGTCCGAGCTATGTCGCGATCGGTGATTCCTACACCGCCGGGCCTGGCATCGCACAAGTCGACGGGAGCTCTGGCGGCTGCAACCGGTCCCTCAACAACTATCCGCACCTGATCGCCAAGAAGGTGTCCGCGTCATCGTTCACCGATGCCAGCTGTGCTGGGGCAACGACCAACAACGTGCTGGAGGACGCGCCAATCGGTGGCAGAGGTGAGCCTGTTCCGGCGCAGCTCAATGCCGTGAAGAAGGACACCCAGCTCGTCACCATCGGCATCGGCGGCAACGACGACGGATTGTTTTCAGCGCTCGCCTCGTCGTGCACGGAGCAGGGAACGGCCTGCGCCGACTACCTGAAGGACAAGCTCCCTTCGGTGCTGAGCACCACTCAGACTCGCGTGGCCGCCACGATAGACGCGGTCAAAAGTCGCGCACCGAGAGCCCAGATCATCCTCGTCGGCTACCTCGGCGTCGCGCCCTCCACGACCGGGTGCGCTGCGCTCGGAGGTGCAGCGCTGGACACGCGAGGCGTGTCTGCGGGCGAGAAGAGCATCGACACCATGCTTCAATCAGCCGCTACCGACACCGGCGTGACGTACGTGTCGATGAACGCACTCTCGAAAGATCACAACGCCTGCACTGGTGCCGATGCTTGGACCAACGGCATCGTTCCGGACGGCCTAGGCGTGGGCATCTCGCTGCACCCACGCCCGGCCGGTATGCGAGCCGTCGCCGCAGCGGTCGAAAGCAAGATCGCCACAAGCTAGCGATCACTGGCCGCTAGAGCGAGGCGTTCTTCGGGTTCCATCGTGTGGATCGCACGGGCTTGC
>JAOPXA010000179.1 GCA_025965395.1 Nocardioidaceae bacterium
GCGGCGACAGCGCCGGCGGCAACCTGGCCGCCGTGGTGGCGCTGCTGGCCCGCGATGCGGGGGCGCCAGCACTTCGCCTCCAGGTGCTCGTCTACCCGAGTGTCGAGATGTATGAGACCTACGACTCCGAGATCCGCAACGCGCATGCCCCGATTCTCACCGCGCGCAACATGCATGCGTTCGCTCATCTTTACCTGGGCCATGCCTATGGCACGGAGGACTTCCGGGCGTCGCCGATCCGGGCCGCGTCCCACGAGGGCGTTGCGCCGGCCCTCATCCAGGTGGCTGAGTTCGACCCGCTGCTCGATCAGGGATGGCACTATCGCGACGTGCTGCAAGCCGCTGGCGTGGCCGTCACTCATACCGAGTACGCGGGCGGCATCCACGGCTACCTCAGCCTCCCGGGCCCCGTCCCCTCCGCACATCGGGCACTGGACGAGATCGTGGAATCACTCCGCGCGGCCTTCGGCGAGCGGTCACTGGGGAAGGATTCGTAGATGACGATTGTTGGCACAGATGTGGCCCCTCTCAAACTTTCAGTCCTTGACGTCATGCCGGTCCGCACGGATCAGAGCACAGCCGACGCACTTTCCTCGAGCGTGGGCCTTGTGGCTCGCGCCGATGCCCTCGGCTACACCCGCTACTGGGTAGCTGAGCACCACAACATGGCGTCGGTCGGTGCCACTTCGCCACCGGTGATGCTGGCCCTCCTTGGTCATCACACGCAGCAGATCCGGCTTGGCTCAGGCGGTGTGATGCTGCCCAACCACGCGCCGCTCGCCGTTGCCGAGCAGTTCGCGCTCCTCGAGGCGGCCTTTCCCGGCCGGATCGACCTCGGCATCGGCCGCGCGCCCGGCTCGGATCCCATCACGTCCATGGCGCTGCGCGGGCCCGCGGGCCGTGGTGACGAGGACATCCAGAACTTCCCGCAGTATGTCGACGACGTCATGGCGCTGATGGAGCCGAGTGGCGTCAAGGTTCCTCTGCGCACGCAGGACTACATCCTGCGCGCCACGCCCAAGGCAGGTTCGCGCCCCGCAGTCTGGCTCCTCGGATCCTCGCTCTACTCCGCGCACCTCGCGGCAGCCAAAGGCTTGCCGTATGTATTCGCGCATCACTTCTCGGGCCAGGGCACCGCTGAGGCGCTCGCGACCTATCGCGCGGAGTTCCGGCCCTCGGAGAACGCCGATAAGCCCTATACCTTCCTCACGGTCAATGCAGCCGTCGCTGACACCGACGCCGAAGCACGCGATCTGGCCCTGCCCAACATGCAGATGATGGCTCGTTTGCGCACCGGCGAGCCGTTCGGCGCCATCGATCTCGTCGAGGACGCGCTCGCCAACACGCTTACGCCCCAGCAGGACGCGATGGTCGAGTCGGGGCTGCGCCGCTCCGTGGTCGGGGGGCCTGCATCGGCCGCTGAGCAGATCCGTGAGCTTGCCGAAGGATTCGGCGTCGACGAAGTCATGGTGCACGCGATGGCCTCAGCACACCGCGGTGAGCCAGCCGATCAAGCTCAGGCGCGCGAGCACACGCTCACGTTGTTGGCGCAACAATTTCTCGGCGCCTGAGCGGAATAGTCCGGCGACCGCTGCGTGTTATGGCTGTATGGCTACCACTGAACTGACACAAGAAACACACGACGATACCGTCAAGGACGGCATCGTCCTGATCGATTTCTGGGCCGCGTGGTGCGGTCCATGCCGCCAATTCGCGCCGGTTTTCGAGGCGGCGTCCCAGAAGTACGACGACGTCACCTTCGCCAAGGTCGACACCGAGGCCGAGCAGGAGCTCGCCGGGTCCTACGGCATCTCGTCGATCCCGACGCTTTTCGCCTACCGCGACGGCATCCCGATCTTCGGGCAGCCCGGAGCTCTTCCTGCGCCGGCCCTCGATGATCTGATCACGCAGATCCGGGCACTCGACATGGATGTGGTGCGCGAGCAGTACGCAAAGGCCAACGCCGAGGCGCAGACTCCCGACGAGCTCAGCTGACGGTCACGTTGATCGCATCGAGCTCGGCGTAGAAGCGGTCGAGATTGGCAGGGTCGACCGCAGCGGTCAGGCCGTTGAGCAGCGTCACTTCGAAGCCGGCCGCGACACCGTCGAGCACGGTGGCACGCACGCAGTAGTCGGTGGCGATCCCGCATACGTCGATGTCGATCACACCGCGCTCGTGCAGCCAGTCCTGGAGCTTGGTGCCCTCGCTGGTCGCACCTTCGAACCCTGAGTACGCCGCTTCGTATTCGCCCTTGAAGAACATCGCCGCGAAAAGACTCGGATCGAGCGGATCGTGGAGTTCCTCGCCCGGGGTGCCGACGACACAGTGCGGCGGCCACGAATCGACGAAATCGGGCTCGTCGCAGAAGTGGCTTCCCGGGTCGATGTGGTGGTCCCTCGTGGCGACCACCCAGTCGTAGGTGCCCTCAGCGATCAGCGCTGCGATGTCGGCGGCGACCTGAGCGCCGCCCGCAACCGCAAGTGAGCCGCCCTCGCAGAAGTCGTTCTGCACGTCGACCACGATCAGTGCTCTCGTCATGGCGCCTCCTCATAGATCGTCTCGAGCGCTGGTTCGCCACGAGACAACTGCCGTGCGGTGTCGGGCAGCTCAGCCAGCGAAGCCACCAAGCGGGCTCGTGCATCTGCGAGGTCTCCGTGAAAAACCCGGGCTCCGTCGATCACGAGCGGTATGAGGAGTGGGCGGTCGTCGTTGTCTCCCGGGGGAGCGGCTCCGATGCCGATGACCTCGGCCTGTGCGCGGCCGCGCGACCCGAGGCGACGCAGCGCGTACTTGCGGCCACCGACCGAAGCTTTGTCCTTGCTCTTCTTGGCCACCGAGAGCATCGCGCCGTCGATGCCCGTGCGCGCCACCAGCTTGTAGACAAATCCAGACGTCGGTGCACCGGACCCGGTCACGAGTGAGGTGCCGACTCCGTAACCATCGACCGGCGCAGCGGCCAGAGCGGCGATGGCGTATTCATCAAGATCACTGGTGACGGTGATCTTCGTATGAGTGGCACCCAAATCGTCAAGCTGGCGTCGGACGGATCCCGCGAGCGATACGAGATCACCCGAATCGATCCGGACGGCCCCCAGATCGGTGCCTGCGACATCGACGGCGATCTCCACGCCTCGTGGAATGTCGTAGGTGTCGATCAGCAGGGTAGTGGAGGCGCCGAGCGACTCGACCTGGGCGCGGAACGCGTCTTGCTCGGTGTCGTGCAGCAGCGTGAACGAGTGCGCGCTCGTGCCCGTCGTGGGGATCCCGTACGTGCGGCCTGCCTCGAGGTTGGAGGTCGCTGCGAACCCCGCGATGTAGGCCGCGCGCGCCGATGCGACCGCCGCCCCTTCGTGCGTGCGACGCGAGCCCATCTCGATGCAAGGGCGCCCGCCGGCTGCCGTGATCATGCGCGCTGCAGCCGAAGCAATGGCCGAGTCGTGGTTGATGATCGACAGCAGGACAGTCTCGAGGATCACGCACTCGGCGAACGTGCCTTCGACGATCACGACGGGGGAGCCCGGGAAGTAGATCTCGCCTTCGGCGTAGCCCCAGATGCTGCCGCTGAAACGGAATTCTTCCAGCCAGGCGATCGTCGCGGCGTCTACGATGTGCGCCTCACGCAGGTAGGCAAGCTCGTCAGGCCCGAACTGGAACGTCGCCAATGCGTCGAGGATTCGTCCCGTGCCAGCGACGACGCCGTAGCGTCGCCCGTCAGGCAATCTGCGGGCGAACAGCTCGAAGACCGAGGCGCGGTGCGCGGTGCCGTCGTGCAGAGCGGCCTGCAGCATGGTCAGCTCGTAGCGGTCAGTGAGGAGGGCAGTCGACGAACTCGCGGCGTGATGCGTCACCGTGTCAGCCTAGGCCGAATCTGCAGCACATGCGTGACACGTCCGTCATAGAGTAGGCGCCGCGTCCTGTCGTCAGGCACGAGTCTGGTCATCCGACTTTTGGTCGGTATCGGTTGCAGCGTCGTGGTTTTTGTTCGCGGTCGATGTATGTGGGTGGGGTGAATTC
>JAOPXA010000180.1 GCA_025965395.1 Nocardioidaceae bacterium
CCAACGAGCAGAGATCGGCGCCGGGGAGCAGCTTCTCGATTCGCGTGTGGTCATCGACGCTGACCGTATGCGACTCGATCGCGACCCGCCCACTCGCTCCGGCGCACAGCGCCTCAAGGAGGTCGCGGGCAATCACGCGTTCGACATCGGGCGCCTCGGCGATCGCCTGGTCCTTGTAGCGTCCGTCGGTCACCAATGTCGCTGTGCCGTCGGCTGCCACCTTCAGCGCACCGTTGGACCCGGTGAACCCGGTCAGATAGCGCACGTTGACCAAGGCAGTCACCAACCCGAAGTCGTACTCGTGCTGACGCAACGACGACGCCAAGGCATCGCGGCGCGCCGCGTGGTTCACCGCGCGATCTCCGCATATGCCGCGGTGAGCAGCGCCTCGTCGGGACCAGCAAAGATCGCCGGCTTGCCCAAGCCGTCCAGCACGACGAACCGCAGCTGATCGCCCCGCGACTTCTTGTCGAGACGCATCCCGGCCTTGAGCTCGTCCCACAGCCCGGCCCGGTAGGTCGTCGGGAGGCCGACGAGCTCGAGCGTGCTGCGATGGCGCGCAACGAGGTCCGCGTCAATGCGGCCCGCGAGGCGCGCAAGCTCGGCGACGTAGACCATGCCGATCGCGACTGCGGCTCCGTGTCGGAACCCGAAGTTCTCGTGGCGCTCGATGGCGTGACCGAGCGTATGACCGTAGTTGAGCGCCTCGCGCCCGATGCCCGCACCCGTGAAGGATCCACTCTCGCGCAGATCACTCGCGACGGTGGCAGCCTTCACCCCGATGCCTTTGGCGATCAGGGTCTCGATCACTGGGTGCTCGGGATCGACCGCTGCGGCCGGGTCTTGTTCGATGAGGTCGAGAATCGAAGGATCAGCGATGAAGCCGCACTTGATGACCTCGGCGAGACCACTGCGGATCTCCCCTGCTGGCAACGAACGCAGGGTGTCGAGGTCGCACAGAACCCCGGACGGTTCATGGAAGGCGCCCACGAGGTTCTTGCCCTCGGCCGTGTTGATGCCAGTCTTGCCTCCGACCGCGGCGTCGACCATGCCGAGGATCGTGGTGGGCACGGTCACGAGCTTGACGCCGCGCAGCCAGCTGGCGGCGACGAATCCTGCGAGGTCGGTGGTCGCTCCCCCACCAAGCCCGATGACTGCGTCCGAGCGGGTGAAACCCGCTTTGCCGAGCACCGACCAGCAGAAGGCAAGCACGTCGGCGGTCTTGGCCTTCTCACCCTCCGGGACCTCGATCAGGTGGACTTCGTAGCCGTGACCGACCAGGCCGGCCTGAAGCTTGTGGGCGTGGCCGGCCATCGTCGCGGAATGGACGAGCCCCACGCGTTGCGCATCTGGGCCGAGCAGTGCCGGTAGCCCTTCGTGGACTCCGCGGCCGATGACCACGTCATACGGGGCAGCAGTGGCGACATGGATGGTAGTCGTCATGGCAGTTCCTCCAAGAGCGCGATGGCTTCGGCGGCGACTTCCTTGCGGGACTTGCCGTCGGTGGCGATCGTGCGCCAGGCGACGGATTCGTAGAGCGGACGACGCTGGTCCATGAGCTGCTTGAGCTGACTGCGCACGTTGCCGAGGAGCAGCGGCCGCGCCGCACTCATACCGACGCGATGCGAAGCCTCAGAGAGTCCGACGTCGAGGAAGACGACGTGCTGTCCGGCGAGCACGTCGCGCGTCGCCTGGCTGGTCACGGCGCCGCCGCCCAACGCCAGGATGCCGTCGTGCTCGGCAAGCGCTGCGGCCACGGCGGCGGTCTCGAGCAGGCGAAAGTGCGGCTCCCCGTCGTCGACGAAGATGTCGGAGATGCTGCGGCCTTCCGCGCGCTCGATATCGAGGTCAGTGTCGCGAACCTCAAGACCCAGCACCTCGGCCACCGCGCGGGCAGCGGTTGTCTTGCCTGCACCCGGCGGTCCTACGAAGATGACCTTGGGGCTCACCGATACCTCAGGTGTTGCAGGTATGACTCGACGTTGCGCTTGGTCTCGCCGACCGAGTCACCGCCGAACTTCTCCAGGATGGAGTCAGCCACCACGAGCGCGACCATGGCCTCGGCGACGATGCCCGCCGCGGGCACAGCGCATACGTCGGAGCGCTGGTGGTGAGCCTTGGTGCCCTCACCGGTGCTGACATCGACCGTACGCAGGGCGCGAGGCACTGTCGCGATGGGCTTCATTGCGGCGCGCACGCGAAGCATCTCGCCTGTCGACATGCCCCCTTCGGTGCCGCCGGAGCGGCCCGTCACGCGGCGGATGCCGTCGTCGGTGGGGATCATTTCGTCGTGTGCGAGCGATCCGCGCGTGCGGGCGAGCTCGAAACCGTCGCCTACCTCGACACCCTTGATCGCCTGGATGCCCATGAGTGCGGCCGCGAGGCGGCCGTCGAGACGCTTGTCCCAGTGGGTATGACTGCCGAGCCCGGGCGGGAGCCCCTCGACGACGACCTCGACGATGCCGCCGAGCGTGTCACCGTCCTTGTGCGCCGCGTCAATCTCGGCGATCATCGCCTGGCTCGCCGCCGGATCGAAGCAACGGACAAGGTTCTCGTCGAGCGCGGGGACGTCCTTGATCGTGGGGATGACGCCGGCGGGTGCCTTGGCGGCGCCCAGCTCGACCACGTGGCTCAGCACCGTGGCGCCTGTGGTCTCCTGGATGAACGCTGACGCAACGCGACCGAGCGCCACCCGCGCCGCGGTCTCGCGGGCGCTGGCGCGCTCAAGAATCGGTCGGGCCTCGTCGAAGTCGTACTTCTGCATGCCCGCGAGGTCGGCGTGGCCGGGGCGGGGACGTGTGAGCGGCGCATTGCGCTTGAGGCCGTCGAGGATCTCGGGATCGACGGGATCAGCGGCCATCACTTGGTCCCACTTGGGCCATTCGCTGTTGCCGATGCGCAAAGCAATGGGGCTGCCAAGGCTGAGGCCGTGGCGGATCCCGCCGATGATCTCCAGCTCGTCTTGCTCGAACGACATACGCGCACCACGACCGTAGCCGAGGCGGCGGCGCGCCAAAGCGTCTTGAATGTCAGAGCTGGTGATGTGCACGCCGGCCGGAAGGCCTTCGAGCACAGCAACCAGGGCCGGGCCATGGGATTCGCCGGCGGTCAACCATCGGAGCATAATCCCCAGTCTTTCACGCCCACCCCCGTCGGTTTCCCATGAGGCCATGGGATCTCGACTCATCCAATGGGTTGCAACCCATGCGATGCGTACTTTTCCCATGGCCTCATGGGAAACCGACG
>JAOPXA010000196.1 GCA_025965395.1 Nocardioidaceae bacterium
ATAGAGGAACACCTTGAAGGACGCCGCCGCGACGGCTGCGTCGAGATGGTCGCTGCTGTCGGCAAAAACGAGCGGGAAATCGACCCGGTCGAGAATGGCTTGCCCGGTGTCGGGCCGCGTCACGATCACCGCCACCGGGTGCTGTTCGTTCAGCGCGCGCAGCACCGGAAGCCACGCGTCGAGCATGTAGAGCTTGCCAGGGTCGGACCCGAAGAAGACCCCGATCTGTGCGCCTTCCAGGCCTCCGCGCTTCGCGACCGACGCCGCGAAGCGACGTGACGCGAGCTTGTTGCGTACCAGGGTGGCAAGTGCCGCCACGTTGGTTCGCCAAGTCATGGCCACATCGTAGCGATCGGTCAGCTCCGTGCCGACAAGTCGATGACGGCGCGTTGGAACGGTCGCAGCGATCGGTCGTCGCCCAATGTACGCACGGCGAGCGCGTGCCGTGTGGTGAGAAGGGTGTCGGGTTGTTGACCCACGACAACGGCGAGCATCTCGTCGAGCTCGGTGCAGTCGCCCGACACGATCGTCGCAGCCGTCGCGGTCGGAAATTCGTGGGCGAACTCCGATGCGGGCACGTCCCGAGGGTTGAACACGGCGTACGGCTTTTCGCTCGCGAGATAGTCGCTCAGCACGCTCGAGACATCCGACACCATCGCATGCGAGGCGTTGAAGCACGACACGATGTCAGGTCCGCCTGAACCGACGACCACGTGCGCGTCACCGGCTTCGGCCCAGGCTGCGGCAAAGCGCTCGTTGTCGAGCCGTTCGCGCTCGAGTGCTGACTCGCCCACATGCGCGGGACTCGCGGCATGCGGGACCACGACCCCGTCGGCAGCGAGGATCCTCGCCACGATGCGTTGGTGCTCGGCGGCGAACCGCGGGTCGCGGATGCCGGTCATGGGGTGCGGTTTGTAGATCACGCGGCAGCCGGAGTCGATGATGTGCTGGACGATCGTGCTGCCCGCCGCGAGGAGGGAGGAGTATGAGCCCTCGTCGGCCCAGGCCTCCCAGGTGGGCGCATACAGGATGCTGGGTCTCGGTGCGTCGGGCGCTGCGGTCGAGATCGCGCTGATCTGGGGGCGTCCGACGATGACGAAGCGGTGCGGATCGATCTCGATGCCAGCCTCGGCATAGCGCTGGGCACCCGCGGGGCCCGCCACCCATACCTCGTCGTAGACGCGAGAGAACGGGCTTGCCGAGCCGCTCTTGTCGCTGTCTCCGTGGCCGATGAACGCCGAACGGATGTGAGGCACGCGCAGGAGATGGATGTTGTCGCCGACGTGGGCGGGGTAGAGGCCGACCTTGACCGAGGCGAAGTCGAGGGCGATCACGTCGGTCGCGTTTTGTACGCATGCCACAGGCAGCGACGTCGTCGCGATCGCGTCGAATAGTGCTCGCTTGCGCAACAGCACGAGGACGTTCTGGTCGAGACGTTCGAGCGTGTTGAGCCAGACGTCGACTTGGTAGGCGGTCTCGGCCTGACCGCTCAGATAGAGGATGACCTCGGGTCGGTATGAGTCGAGGAACGCCTGGATCTGCTCGGTCGCGGGCTTGGCCTTGCCGCGGTTGCGGGCGCGAACGGCTGCCAGCACGTCACGGGCCGCGTCGAAGGCGGGAATTGCCTGGGTCGCGACCGCAAGGAGAGCCAGGAGGAGGCCAAGCCACGCGTCGGCGCCGAGGAGCGCGGGAACGAATATCAGCAGCTCGGCTGCGGCGCGCAGATAGTCGTCGATGGCACGAGCCTGAGGTGCTGGCGGCAGGCCCATGTTGCGCGTGGTCGCTGGCTTAGCGAGCCCGAACTCGCGAATGTTGAAGACGAGGTCCCGCGCGCTCACCGCGGCCGCATACGTGACGATCGAGAGAACTGGCCAGACAACGCTTGGCAGGTCAATGGTGATCGTCCCGGATGTCTCGCCCGTGGCGAAGGCGAAGTCCGTGTGCCACGTGGACCACAGCAACGTCATAACGACGGCGCCGCGCAACGCAAAGCGCGCCACATACACGAGGCTCGCCTTGCGCAACAGGATGCGGAGCTCACGGCCCAGCAATGCGTCGCACAGGATCGCAACGACCAGCGCGATGACGCCGACGGTCTTGACGCCGGCAAGGGCAGCGATCACGGCGACGATGAGTGCGGTCGCATAGGTCGCGAGGATGATCAGCTGGGAGCGTCCCCCCACCACGTTTTCAGACGGCACGGTCGCCAATCTAACAGTCCTCGTTGCTTCGCGCGGTAACCTCAGCGCGTGAGGAAACCGGGGTTTGCGGGGGCTGCCAGGCTGATCCTGCACCCCGTGCGCATCCTTCCGCTCGCGTTCGTGGCCGGCATCACGATCGGCGCGTGCCTCCTGCTACTCCCGGCCTCGCACTATTCGTCGACGGACGACGCGGTCATGCCAGCGCTCTTCACGTCGGTCTCTGCCGCAACGGTCACGGGTCTGACCACCGTCGATACCGCGACTTTCTGGACTCCGTTCGGTCAGACCGTCATCTTGCTCCTGGTCGAGATCGGTGGCCTCGGCATCATGACGCTCGCCACGATGCTCGGGCTGATCGTGGGGGGCCGGCTCGGGCTTCGTACCAGGCTTGTGGCGCAAGCCGAGATGCATGCGGTGAGCCTCGGCGACGTACGGCCGCTGTTGCGACGTGTCGCCGTCACGATGTTGGCTTTTCAGGGCGTATTGACCGTCATCCTGACGATTCGCTTCCGCTTGGTCTACTTCGACGACCTGCCAACGGCGCTGTGGCATGGCGTATTTCATGCGGTTATGGCATTCAACAACGCAGGCTTTGCGCTCACGAGCGACAACCTTGTGGCCTACGTCGGGGATGCCTGGCTCATCTTCCCGATCTGCGTCGCTGTCTATGCTGGCGCGATCGGATTCCCGGTGATGGCCGAGTTGTTCCAAGGCTGGCGTATGCCCCGCAAGTGGACGATCCACACCCGGCTCACCGTATGGGGATCGTTAGGCCTCTTCGTGATCGGCGCCCTCGCTTTCCTCGCTGTCGAGTGGACCAACCCGTTGACGCTCGGCTCGATGGGCGGGTGGCATCGGATCGTCACGGGCATCGAGGGCGGGATCATGCCTCGGTCGGGAGGGTTCAACAGCATCGACTACGGTGATGCGCGGCCCGAGACTCTGGGCATCAGCACGGTCATGATGTTCATCGGCGGCGGCAGCGCGAGCACCGCAGGTGGCATCAAGGTCACGACATTCCTGCTGTTGGCGTATGTGATCCTCGCCGAATTGAGGGGCGATCCGGACGTCATGATCGGCAAGCGCTCGATCGGTATGCAGACGTTGCGTCAGGCGGTGACGATCGCCTTGCTCGCCGTCATGCTGGTGGCCACCACGACGCTCATCATCTTGTCGATGACAGATTTCTCCATGCAGGACGTCTTGTTCGAGTGCGCGTCGGCATTCGGCACGGTCGGCCTCTCGACGGGGATAACCTTTGACATGCCGGTCAACGCGCAGTTCGTGTTGATGGTCTTGATGTTCTTGGGCCGCGTCGGCACGATCACCGTAGCGTCAGCCCTGACGTTGCGCCGTCGAGCACCGCGCTACCACCTACCCGAGGAGCGGCCGATCATTGGCTAAGTCAAAGTCTTCAAGTGATGCACCCGTGATCGTGCTCGGTCTCGGTCGATTCGGCTCAGCGGTCGCGGAGTCACTCGTACGCCTGGGGCATGAGGTCTTGGCGGTCGACGAGAGCGCGGAGCTGGTCCAGCGGTGGGCCAGTGAGCTCACCCACGTCGTGCAGGCCGACACGACGGACGAGGAGAGCTTGCGCCAGATCGGCGCCGACCAGTTCGACCGAGCAGTCGTCGGCATCGGCA
>JAOPXA010000223.1 GCA_025965395.1 Nocardioidaceae bacterium
GAGGGCGCTCCTGACGACGAAGGCGCGCTCATCGAGATCCCCGAGGGCACGCTCGGCGCCGAGGTCCTCGAGCTGCGCTCCTGGGCCGAGGATCAGGCCGAACGCAGCCTCATCGCCGACCGTGACGCTGCCCCCTCCCACACCGACCGCGCCTGGCGTCAGATCAGCGTCCAGGCCCGTGAGTGCCTCGGCGCCGCCAAGTGCCCGTATGGCGCGGAGTGCTTCGCTGAGAAGGCCCGCGAGGACGCCACCAAGGCCCAGGTGATCGTCACTAACCACGCACTGCTCGCCATCGATGCGATCGACGGCGTGCCGATGCTGCCCGAGTATGGCGTGGTCGTCGTCGACGAGGCCCACGAGCTCACTGCCCGCGTGACCCAGGCCAGCACCCAGGAGCTCAGCCCGCAGAGCGTCGAACGCGCAGCCCGTCGCGCTCGCTCGCACATCGACTCGCGCGAAGTCGACGATCTCGTCGACGCGGCCGACGCCTTGAGCGCCGCGCTCGTCACCGTTCCAGACGGACGCATCGACGTCCCCACCGAGCAGCTCCTGAGCGCATTCGTCCTCATTCGCGATGCCGCCCGCGCGTGCCAGTCGGCGTTCAGCAAGGGCGACAAAGACAAGGACACCGACACCGACGCTGCCAAGCAACAGGCCAAGGGCTTCATCGACGACGTCCGCAAGATCGCCGACCGCATGGCCGCCAACGCCGAGACCGACGTGATCTGGCGCGCCGACGTGCGCGGCAACCCCGAGGTCCGCATCGCACCGATCGACGTCTCGCTCAGCCTGCGCGACAAGCTCTTCGGCCCCAACACCGTCATCCTGACCAGCGCCACGCTCAAGATCGGCGGCACGTTCGAAGCCATCGGCCGCAGCCTCGGTCTCCAACCTGACGACACCGCCGAGCAGTGGGACGCGCTCGACGTCGGTTCGCCGTTCGACTATGCCAAGCAAGGCATGTTGTATGTCGCCAAGCACCTTCCCCTTCCCGCGCGCGAAGGCCTCGCCGAGCCTCAGCTTGCCGAGATCACCGAGCTGATCCAGGCCGCCGGTGGCCGCACGCTTGGGCTCTTCTCGAGCAGAAGGGCAGATGAGTACGCCGCCGCCGAGGTTAGTGAGCGCCTCCCCGACCTCGACATCTGGTGCCAAGGCGACGCGCAGCTGCCCGAGCTGGCCCGCCGCTTCGCCGACGACCCCAAGAGCTGCCTCTTCGGCACCCTGAGCCTCTGGCAAGGCGTCGACCTGCCGGGAGAGATCTGCCAGCTCGTCATCATCGACCGCATCCCCTTCCCGCGCCCCGACGACCCGCTCATGAGCGCGCGCCAACGGCTCGTCGAGAAGCACGGCGGCAACGGCTTCATGTCGGTCGCGGCGAGCCACGCCGCTCTGTTGCTTGCCCAGGGCACCGGACGACTCATTCGGCGTACCACCGATCGCGGCGTCGTAGCGATCCTGGATCCGCGCCTCGTCACCGCCAGATATGGCTCATTCCTTGCCAATTCGCTGCCTCCGATGTGGCGTACAACTGACAAGACCGTTGCCCTCAATGCACTCAAACGCCTCGATGAGCTTGCCCTGTCGCGCTGAGGTCGCAAGGAGTGGGTGAACGGCGCAAACGCAAGGTAGGATTCGAGGCGTTGTCTCGGGCCAACTGAAGGGTTCCCCACCTCTATGTCGCGACGTTTGCGTCTCCTCGTACTCACGGTCGTCGCCACGGCGCTGGTGATTCCGGCCGCCCAGCTGCCCGCACAGGCCGCGTCCTCGGTCACCGTGAGCGGAGTCGTCGCAGGTTTCGGCCCGCGTCCGGCCAACCTTCAGGTCTACATCTGGGAGCCCAAGAAGGGGTTCATCCTCAACCGCGGCAAGCGCGTGGCGGTTGCCGCCGACGGCTCCTACCGGCTCACCGGCATCAAGCTGGCCAAGGGCAACAAGGCCCGCAAGTACTACTTCAGCGTGCGCGGCGAGGTCAACGGCGTCAGCCACGAATGGTTTTATGCGCGCGGCAAGAGTGGCGAGTTCATCGGCAGCAAGTACATCAACGGCGCCACCTCGATCTCGGTGAAGAAGGGCGGCGTCGGCGGCGTCAACTTCCGCTACTCCGCGATTCGCGGGCACGTCAACAGCGACCGGTCGAGCAAGGTCGCAGGCGTCGAGGTCCGCGTCGTCTCGGTGCCTCGCAACTTCAAGAAGCTCAGCAAGTTCGATCGCCGCGAGCTCGACATCGCCAATTGCGCCAACGACTTCGGCACCACAGTGACTGACTCCGCTGGCAACTACGTGGTGGGCTTCCTGCCCGCCGGCGTCTATCGAACCAAGTTCTCGCTCTTCGGATCGGGCTACCTCCGCCAATGGCGTGGCACGACGGCAACCAACCGCGGCTACCAGACCTGCACGCAGGCAGGCCCCGCGGAATTCGCCGTGAGCGCTGCGGGCGAGAAGAAGAGCGTCAACTACACGCTTCGCGTCACGACCGCGTCGATCAGCGGCAAGGTGAAGTTCACCTACGCGCAGACCCGTCACGACCAGTTCATCACGGTGCGTGACTACAACGCCGAGCGCAAGGTCGTCACCACCGGCACCACGGACGCGAAGGGCAACTACCGGGTCGCTAACGTGCCGCCTGGTCTGTATGTCGTGGAGTACGGCCGCCACACGAGCTGCGCGACCTGGCTGCCCACGGTCAACAAGAACAACAACAGCTATCTCGAGAAGGGCGTGTCGCGCTGGAAGGCGTACACCTGGCCCTATCACTACAGCAGCAAGCGCTATCTCGGTCAGCCCGCGCGGGTCAACATCCCCAAGCCCTACACCCGGGTTGTGGGGGGCGTGAAGGTCGACGGCTACGGCAACCCGGCTCCAGGATCGGGAAAGCGCGGTTGGATGTGGCGCGATCATTGCCGCGCCGATGGCGTCTCGACCTCCACGCTGGTCAATGTGGGCTCGGAGACCGCTCAAGTCAGGGTCAAGAACATCACCAAGGTCAAGGGCGGTCAGATCTCTGGCCGCATCCTGCGTGTCCAGACGCGCAAGCCTAAGAGCGAGATCCTGGTGACGGTCTACGACCAAGGCGGCACGACTGGCAAGAAGGTCACGCGTACGGCGATCACCGACAGGCGTGGTGGATTCGTGGTGCGAGGGCTCGCTCCGGGCACCTACCAGCTCTCGGTCAACGCTGACTCGTGGCGCGGCATCGGGCGTGGCTTCGGCACGGGCTACACACCGGGTACGACGCGCATTCTCAAGCCAGGCGAAACCAACTTGCTGTGGAAGCTCAAGACGTACTACAAGCAGTCGATGACGGTGAAGGTCGGCAAGGCCGGCAAGCGCTACTCAGTCGGCACGCTCTACACCAAGAACTACTGAGCGCCGGCCCGCTCTTCCCGCGCCTTTGACGAAGGATTAGGTCTTGTGCCCACCAGATGGGTACAACACCTAATCCTTCGTCGATGGGGGAGGCACGCCAAGGCGCGCGAGGCCCCGGACATAGCGAAGCCGCCTCGCGATCGGGGGGGACACAAGGCG
>JAOPXA010000304.1 GCA_025965395.1 Nocardioidaceae bacterium
TTGGTTGTGTGATTGAAATGTATGGCTCGCTCAGCGACCTGCGGAAGCATCGATTTGGATGCCCATGCCGGCGATAGCGAGTCTGGTGACACCGACGAGGGTCGTCGGCGGCGCTGCTCCGAACGCGCGGAGGCGTTCGGAGACTGCGTCGTAGCTGGCGATGGTCGCGTCGACGTCGGTGGAGTAGACGGTCATGCGCAGCACGTCGTGGAGATTCATCCCTCCGCTTTCGAGGATCCGCTCGAGGTGATGCATCGTGAGCGAGAGTTGGGCGCTGATGTCTCCTTCGTGGAGCAGTGCGCCGTTCTCGTCCAGCGCACCGATGCCCGACACGGTGAGAATCTTCGCCGGCGAGAGCCTGAGCTGACCTTGGTCCTGGCCGAACGTCTGAACCCACGGCAGGGGGTTGAGGTGGACGATCCGGGATTGAGGAGAAGTCATGTCAGCAAGCGTGGTCGCCCCAAGCGATGAAAGGTATCCCAGACATCTGGCAAACTCAGACCCCAGAAATCTGGGGTGTTGCTCACCGCGGCCGCTGTTTCATACTGAGGGTATGTCTGTCTTGTCCGTCGATCGCGTGCGCACCCAGCTGGATGCGCTTGGCTCCGTTGGCCTCGACACGATGTCTTTTGCATCCGCAGCGACCGAGGTCTTGCATCAGGCGCTGCCCTTCACCGCCGCGTGCTTAGCAACGGCCGATCCTGCGACCGAGATCGTCACCGGCACCGTGAAATGGGGTGGCCTCACCAACGATCAGGATGACCAGTGGGCCTATCACGAGTACGAGGCTGAGGATCTTTACGATTTTCGCGATGTAGTGCGGCGGCCCGGAGCGGTGACGACCGTGCGGCAGGAAACGGGTGGTGCGCCGGAGCTGTCGCGTCGCTTTGCGGAGTTCTTTCACCCCACTTATGGCTTCAACGACGAGCTTCGCGCTGCGCTCCGGGTCGACGGCCTCACCTGGGGCTTCTTGGCGCTGTTCCGCGAGGGGCGCTCGGTGGCATTCACACCGGCTGAGCAGGCGTTCGTCAGCAATGTGAGTCCGCTTTTCGCGCGAGGTTTCCGGGCTGGGCTCGTCAATGGTCTGGTGTCGTCGGGCGAGCTGGCCCAAGGGCCAGCGGTCGTGGTGATCGATGCCCACGGCGACGTAGTTCAGGCCAGTGCCGGGGCTGCCGCCCAGGTCAGCGATCTCGGCGGGGGAGCCCTCGGAGAGAGCCCGCTGCCGTTGGCCATGAGAACCCTGGTGGGCGAGGCACGTTCGTTTGCTGCCGGGCGCCGGAGTGCAGTGCCGAGTGCGCGGCTCCGGACTCGCTCGGGTCGGTGGGTTCTCGCGCACGCATCGCCGCTCCTCTCGCGACATGGCGGTCCACTCGACATCGTCGTGACGATCGAAGATGCGCGCCCACCGGAGATCGTCCCGCTGATCGTCTCCGCGTTCGGGCTGACTCCTCGCGAGCAGGAGGTCGTCCAACTCGTCCTGCAGGGAGTGGCAACGGCAGAGATTGCTCGGACGCTGTTCCTGTCGGCCTACACCGTGCAGGACCATCTGAAGTCGATCTTCGAGAAGTCAGGTGTCCGTAGCCGCCGTGAGCTCACGGCCAGGGTGTTCTTCGACCAGTACGCACCGCGCCTGGCTGCCCACGACGCACTCGGCCCCTCAGGTTGGTTCGTTGCCGAGTAGTCGCATGAGCGCTAGGCGCTGAGCCAACGATCGAACGCTGCATCGCGCGCCGCTTTCAGGCGCACGGAGACGGCCGCGTCGGGGATCAGTGCGTCGAAGCCGTGCACCGCGCCCGGGTAGACATGCAGCTCGGTGCTGACGCCTGCCGTCATGAGGCGCTGCGCATAGTCGACGCTCTCGTCGACCAACGGATCCAGCTCCCCGGCCGCAATCCACGTGGGTGGAAGACCGGCGAGATCGATGGTGCGGCCCGGGGCCGCGTACACAGGAACCTCGGCACGGTCGATGCCGGTGAGGTAGGCGTCCCACCCGATCCTGTTGCTCGTGGCGTTCCATACCCGTTGATCGACGAAGGACGTACTCGAGGCGGTGAGTTCGCGATCATCGAGCATCGGATAGAGCAGCATCTGGGCGTGTATGGTCGGACCGCCCCGATCTCGCGCAAGAAGCGCGAGTCCGGCAGCGACGCCACCACCTGAGCTGACACCCGCAACCATGATGCGGTGGGGGTCGATGCCGAGATCGTTGTCTGGAGAAGCCATCCATTGAAGTGCTGCGTAGCAGTCATCAAGGGAGTCGGGGTAAGGGTTCTCAGGCGACTTTCGCCATTCGACAGCAACGGCAACGCAACCGGTGCGTGCGACCAGGGCCTGCAGCGTGACGTCATCCTGACCCGCGTGGCCTACGACATGTCCGCCGCCGTGGACCCACAACAGTGCCGGGATGCCGTGGCTGTCGGTATCGGGGCGATGGATCCGAGCCGCAAACTCTGCACGCGCACCTGAGGCTGGAAAGACGCGATCGGTGGACCGCACGCCGGGCGTGGATTGGCTGGGCGGCATTGTTTGTGACATTGCGGTCCGGGTTGCGGGTATGTCGCTGAGGTCGATGTCGCCCATCGTCGCGACTGCGGTGGCGATCTCGGGGTCAAGTCGGTCCAGGAAATTTCCGTGTGACGGCATCATTCGTTCCGTTCGTGGAGGCAGCGTGGTGGCATTGAATAGGCCCAGCGAAAAGCTCCCGTACCCACCATGGTGGGTACGGGAGCTCTCCTTCGGTGGTGCCGATCAGATCTTGCGGAAGAGCACGGTGCGTGGGCCGGTCTCCTCGGACATGCTCAGGGCGTCTGACATCTCCATCAGAGGCGTGCCGGCGCGCTTGACGACCTCGTCGAGGACGTCCTTGAGGGACTCGGCCTCGAGCTCATAGAGCGCGAGATACGGAGACATCTCGGTCTCGTCGCTGTCGCGACGGAAGCGTGTCGCACCCACGACCCCGGGGATGTTAAGGAGGTCGGGAAGGTGGATCTCGTCGTACCACTTGTTGAACTGATCTTCTTCCGCCGCGCTGGTCGGGTGCGTCATGACGACCCAGGTGCCCTTTTCCATGCTTCTTCCCATCGTCGAGTGCCAGCCGAATCGGACATCCGACGAGCGTGGCTCAATCTAAGACGGTTGTACAAACTCAGTCAAGGGTTTTTATGACCCACGTCACATTTTATGCGTCGGGACGGTCGACTTGTCGGCGACTAAACCTGCGGGCACCGGGTGCGCAAAAAGGAAGCCCTGTGCAGAGTCGCAACCGAGCTTACGGAGAATCTCGAGCTGGTCCTGTCGTTCCACGCCTTCGGCGATCACGCCGATTCCGCAGAACTGAGCGGCATTGATCATCAGCTTGACGAGCTCACGCGAGCCCGGCTGCGAGAAGTTGACGAATGACTTGTCGATCTTGAGCGTGTCGACGGGTAGGTGCTGCAATTGTGCGATTGAGGTGTAACCGGTGCCGAAGTCGTCGAGGGAGATGGACACACCAAGCTCACGCAATTCGCGCACATGAATCACAGCGGTTGGCACGTCGACGATCACGGTCTCGGTGATCTCGAGCACCAGTCGCTCGGGCGGAAGCTGGGCCGCCTCGAGGGCGCGCCTGACATCGGCGACCACACAGGCGTCGGCCAGATGACGGCCAGAGATGTTGACTGCGACCGTGAGGTTGGCAAAGGCACCGGGGTCGCTAGCGGTCCATTCGGCCAATTGGCGCGTAGCCTCACGGAGGGCCCATCGGTCGAGGTCGCTGACGAGGTCCGACTTTTCGGCGATGGGGATGAAGTCGTCAGGCTGCTGGACCTCATGTCCTGGCCGGCGCCAGCGCAGGAGTGCCTCGTAGCCGCGAGTGGCGCCGGTGGAGATGTCGATGACCGGCTGGTAGTAGAGCGCAAACTCGTCTGCCAGCAATCCAGCCGCTAGGGCGGTCTCGAGTTCGGCGCGCTGGTGCAGCTCGCGACGCAAGTTGTCTCCGAAGACCTCTGAGCGGCCTCGGCCCGAGGTCTTAGCGCGGTATGCGGCGACATCGGCCTCGTGCAGAAGCTGAGCGGCGTCGGTTCCGGCGTCCATGCTGATGGCAATGCCGATGCTTGCGCCGATCCGGATCGTGGTTCCGCCGACCGGCAAAGGCGCGCTGATGGCAGCAAGAAGGCGATCCGAGAGCGCGACGACTTCTTCCTCGGACACCAAGCTTTCCATCAGCACGACGAATTCGTCGCCGCCAAGCCTGCCGACCGTGTCTCCCTGACGTACGCAGCTACGCATCCGCTTCGCCGTCTCCGCGAGCACCTCATCGCCCGCGCGGTGGCCGAGGGAGTCATTGACTTCCTTGAAGTGGTCGAGGTCGATGAACAGGAGTCCTGCCGATGTTCCTGACCGCTGGCCGCGGTGAAGCGCCGCTTCGATCTGCTGAATGACTCCCGCGCGATTGGCGAGCCCTGTGAGCGAGTCGTGCACCGCCTGGAAAGAGAGGTCACCTTGCAGCTTGTCGCGTTGGCGCGCGGTGGAGGTGATCTCGGCGATCGTGCACGCCATCCGGGCAACCACCAGGGCAAACAGCATGATCGAGGCAACGACGACGGCCCAGGCATCGAGGGCCACGCCGAATGCCAGCTGAATCGCCAGGATCAGTGGGGCAATCATCACGGCGGCAGTGAGCGAAAACAGGCGACGCCGCGTAAACGTCTGGACGCCGTGGTCAGTTGCATCGGTCAGCTTTGCCATGTTCGGGTGAAGCGCCGACGCCCCCCACAGCACATACGAACTGAGCCACAGGAGGTCGAGAGGTGCGGGGTTGTCAGCCAACACGGCGGGCGCGGCGAAGAGGGTGTCGGCCACGATCAGCAGCACGATGGCTGAGCTCAGGAGCCGAAATGCCGCCGAGCGAGTGCCGGGCGCGGTGATGAGGCGTACGAGCATGGCGAGCAGCAGGATGTCGCCCGCCGGGTAGGCAACGGCGACGAGGCGATCTCCGAGCGGATCGCCGCTGTCGAGGATGGGTCCCGCGACGATCACCCACGAGAGCAGGCCTAGGCCGACGATCACGATCGCGCTGTCGATCAGCCCGGCGCGGTCGAAACTGCGGCCGCGGTGGTAGATCAGCAACCCCAGGCCGGTCGCTAGCAAGGGGTAGGCAATGAAATAGAGCACGTCTGCGAACGAGGGGAAAGGAGTGATGTGCTGTACGTCTTCGTACCAGCTGTAGAGCGTGTCGCCGGCGACCCACATGAGTTGTCCGGCCGCCATGAGGTACCAAGGCAGTGCGTGACGGGGTCGTTGGCGGCGAACGCCCGCCAGGATGGCGGCGACGCAGGAAAGACCCACGATGAAGTAGGCGATGTCGCGCGGAAGGCCGGTGGGGAGGGTCAGGTAGACGGCGATGATCGCTGCACCCAACGCCAAGTAAGTGCGGCAGCACTTCTCCACGAGACTCCCTATCCCGCAGACGCCTCCTGAGGGCGCCGCGCTCGTTCTATCGTGTCATAGCCGGCGGCGTTTCCAGACCCGATCGCTCAGATTGTGTCGGGGGCCGCTGGCGCCCGTGAGCGCGCCGATCGCGGCGGTGGCGATGGATTGGAGTTCTTCGGTGGTCATCCCTGACTTGCCCATGGACTCGATACCCCTCATGGCAGCGAGGAAGAGCAACGCAAGACTTCGCGGGTCGGCCGTGGCGTCTATGTCACCGGCTCGCTGTGCCTGCACGATGCTCTCGGCAATCTGCTCGTCGAGCGCACGGAAGGTGTCGAGCGCGCGCTGAGCGATCTCGGGATCGATCGCGGCCAGCTCTGCCGTGGTCTTGGCGAGAAAGCAACCGTGGGGGTTCTTCTCGGCGCTCGAGTCCGCGACGATGATGTCGGCGTATGCCGAGAGCCGAGCGAGGGCGGTCTCGTCGGGGCCGTCCAACTGTTCGAGAATGTCGTCGAAGACCTCCTCGCAGTATGCGTTGAACGTGCGTCGAAACATCTGCTCCTTGTCGCCGAAGGCGCCGTAGAGACTCCCCTTGCCGAGCCCGGTTGCCATGGTGAGATGCGAGATGGACGTGCTCGCGAAGCCCGTAGCGACGAACTGTCTCCGGATGGCCTGGGCCACCTCTGTCTGATCGAATTCTCGTGGCCTGGCCATGGCTCCACCCTACCGTTTATGGACCCAGCGGTCCATAAAAACACGCGTTCTGTACCGAACCGATGAAAACCAAAGATTTTGGACCGTATGGTACTGAATGAGGCGCGTTTTTCAGGCCTCGGGAAGCAGTTTGTGGCGTTCGAGGTGGTCAATGAGGAGGCCACCGATGTTCTCGATGTGGGCGCTCATGCTGGCGCGCGCCATGGCACTGTCTCGAGCGTGAAGTGCTGCAATGACAGCGATATGGTCGTGCACCGATGCCTCGGCCCAGCCTTCAATGGTGCCAAAGAAACTCAGGGGAACGTAGTGGACGGTCTGGTTGAGCAGGGTTGCCATACGGGTGGACCCAGATGCTCGATTTATCAAGCGATGCACGCGGTGATTGAGCTCGTCGACGAGGCTGGGGTCGTTCGACGCGGCCGCCTCGACGAGGCGCACTTGGATTTCGTCGATGGCGATCAGGTCCTCGTCGGTGAGCATAGTGGCGGCGCGCGCGGCCAATTCGCCCGCAATGAACGCCTGTACGGAGAACAGATCGCGCACGTCGGTGATCCGGATGGGGACGACGCGATAGCCCCGCCTCGGCTCCCAACGCACGACGCCTTCGCTCCCCAAGATCATGAGCGCCTCACGGACGGGAGTGGGGCTCACCCCGAGGGTCTCGGCGAGCTTCTCGGTGCGCACATACTCGGAGGCGCGAAACTCGCCCACCATGATGCCCTCGCGCACGTACGCGGCGACCTTGGCGCTGAGTTGAGCGCTGCCGTCAAAAGAAGTTCGCGGGCCCGCGGGCGTCGGAACTCGGTCAGGCGACATAGCCAGAATTCTATCGGCTCGACGGTCCCGAGAGCCGCAACCGTACAGTCTATAGAATCTGGGGTGGTGTGTATACTTTCGGCGATGCGCGCACCCGGCTACTGAGGAGTCTCTATGACCAACCGGACCGACCTTTACATCGATGGGGCCTGGGTTCCCTCAGAGT
>JAOPXA010000305.1 GCA_025965395.1 Nocardioidaceae bacterium
TCCGGCGACGATCCGTACGAAGATCGGTGTTCATCCGTACGAAGTGCTGGATCCCACCGCGTTTCGTACGGATGAGCGCCGCGTAGCGTACGGATGGGCGACGATTTTCGTACGGATGACGGTTAGGGGGTGGCGGGGACGCAAAGGATCGGGACGGTCGACCAGTGCAGCAGCTTGTGGGGCGTCGAGCCCAGCATGGCGCCACGGAGAGGACTCTCGCCCCAGGTGCCGACCACGATCACCCTTGCGTGGTGCTTCTTGGCTGCCGCGAGAAGCGCCTGCGCAGGCTTCTCGCTCACCAGCTCGACCGTGGTGGGTACGCCCGCCTCGTCGGCCGCTTCGACCGCATGAGCGAGAGCAGCACTACCGATCTCTTTGAGCGCCGCCTGGTGGCTGGTGAACTCTTCGCCGACACCTCCCGGGGGCGCAAACGCATACACAATCACCAAGCCCTCGCCGTAGGCGGCGGCCACTTCGATCGCTGCCTCCAGGGCGCGCACCGCACCGGGGGATTCGTCGTAACCCAAGACGATCGACATCAGGCCTCCTTGACCGCATGGACGAGATCGGGATCAGCGATTCCGGGCCGCTCGTCCCAGAACCTCGGCGACACGACGCGCCACCACAACATGACGATGACGCCGGTGACCGCGATGCCGATGCCGATGACGAGCGGCGAGCCGAGCCCGAACCACGACACCCCACTGTAGGAATTGGCCGGATTGGACATGTCGATGATCGACTCGATCAAGAGCCAGATGAGCATCACGGCACCCAGGACCGGACCGAGCCCGATCAGCACCAAATTCTTGACGCTTTCGAGCAGGTGCTTGCGGTAGTAGATCGCGCACGCGATGCCGGTCAGGCTGTAGTAGAACGCGATCAGCAACGACAGCGCCGTGAGCGAGTCGAACAGCGCGTTCTCACTGATGATATTGACCACGACATACCAGGTGATCGCAATCCCCGCGACCCACCACGTGCTGACATCCGGGGTGCGGAAACGCGGGTTGATGTGGCTGAACTGCTTCGGGAGCGCATGGCGCCGCGCCATCGATAGCGCCGTGCGAGACGCCGGAATGATCGTTGTCTGAGTCGAGGCAATCGCCGACGTCGCGACGGCAAAGAGAACGACCCAGTCCCAGCTGCCCAGTACTTCGTGAGCCAGCGACGCGAAGATATACTCCTCCTCATCGGCGTTGTCGCTCAAGAAGCTGGGGCCCGCGTAGGCGACGACAGCGAAGCCCACCGAAACGTAGGTGACGAGCAGGATGATGGTGGACCAGATGCCCGCCCGACCGGGAGCCGACGCTGAGTCCTCGGTCTCCTCGGTGAGGTTGACCGCAGACTCCCAGCCCCAGTACATGAAGACGCCGAGGAGTAGCCCCGAGGTCAATGCAGCACCACCTGAAGCAAACGGGTTGAGCCAGCTGAACGATGGATCGATCGAGTCGAGGCTGCTGGAGTTGGCGTAGACGCGAACGATCGCGGTGACCGCGAAGACCAATAAGAAGGCGACTTGTGCCAAGCACAGAATGTTCTGCAGCTTTGCCGAGCCCTCGGTGCCGGCGACACAGATGGCGGTCATCACCAGGATCAACACAATGGCCAAGCCTTGGCGTACGAGGTCGTTGTCGGCGAGGTCGTCGAGACCGAACCCGAGCAGCGTGAAGCTCACCCCCACATCAGCGAGTGAGCCCACGACGAGCACCCCCGTCATCGTGATGGCCCAGCCACCGAGCCATCCGAACCAAGGGCCCATCGCGCGCGTCACCCAGGAGAACGTCGTGCCGCAGTCTTGATCGACCTTGTTGAGGTAGAAGAACGCCGAGGCGATCATCAACATCGGCACGAACGACGCGATGATCACGCCCGGAGCGTGAACTCCCACCAACGCAACGATCGGGCCGATCACGGCGGCGAGCGAGTATGCGGGCGAGGTCGCGTTGAGCCCGATCACGAGTGCGTCGACGAATCCGATCGCTCCCGCCTTGAGCTGTTCGTCTGGCTGGGGCTGTTCGGTCATCTCGGCCATACGGTCCACGCTTTCGCTCGTCGGTAGACCCATCAAAGCGGTCCGAACGCCGTTAGTCCACGGTTCGTGCGGAGATTTGGCTATCCAGTGCAACGGTGCGGGCTGATCCGATGTCGGCGAATCGCTCGGGCTCGCAGGTCAGAATGATGATCTGAGCGGTGGCGCCCACCATGTTGATGACCGCGGCCAGCTTGCGGCGCCGCTCTGGATCAGAGAACCCTAGCGAGTCATCGAGGATGACCGGGGCACCGTCCTCAGCGCTGACGAGGCGGGCGGTGGCGAGACGGCCGATCATCGCCAACTGCTCCTTCGCGCCCCCGGAGAGAGAGTCGAACGGCACCGTCACGCCGTCAAGCGTGCGGCTGGTGATCGCGAGATCCTGGCCAATGTCGACCGCGAAGCCGGCCCCGAAGACGACCCGCCCGAGCCCCTCGATCGCCTCCCGGAACGGTGCGACGTAGTGCTGCTGAGCGCTCGCCAGGTGCTTGGCCATGGTGGCGTGCAGGAGCTTGGCCGCTCGCGCGCGGGCGTGGAGCGAGTCGTGCCGTCGCCGCGCGTGATCGAGGTGAGACTTGGCCTCATCGAGCGTGTCTTGGATGCCGTCGCGGCCCCGCGCCTCAAGCTCGCCCTCGACCAACGAGCGCTCGCGGTCATTGGCCGCCAAGTCATCGGTCGACTTGGCTGCTGCGGCGCGAGCATTGGTCAAGAGCGTCTCGACTGAATCGGCGTCGACCTCGGCCAACGCCGTCGCTACGCGCTCGACCTCACCGAGGGCGGCCGTGACGGTGTCGGTGGCGGTCTTGGCAGCACGTGCCACCTCGTCATCGGAGCTGATAGCACGCTCGGACGCGAGCCTCGCCTCCAGCCGTGACGCATCGGACTGGGCGTTGTCGGCCTCAGTGCGGGCCTTGACGTCGTGCTGGCGGGCGTCGGAGACGCGGTCGCCCAATAGCGCACGTTGAGCATCGCGAAGGAGCCGCGATGCCTCGACCTCGTCGAATGCTTGTTGCTTCTCGTCAAGGTAGGCACTGAGGGCCGTGACGTCGCCCGGAACCTCATCCGCACGGAACCGCACAGACAGCGCCGCCACCCGACCCTTGACGACGTCGAGATCCTCGCCCGCAAGCGCACCATCGCGCTCGGTGCGGGCCGCATCCCGGAGCCGCACCTGATCGGCCCGCGCATCGCACCGGAGCCTCGCTTCAGCAAGATCTGCAACGCTGTGGGCAGAAAGCAGCGCCGCAAGATCGCGCTGGGCGGCAGCCACGGTCTCGCCTCGCCTGCCAGCGGCCTCGTCGGGAGTCACCACGACCCGAATGACCCCCGGAACCTCCACCGTCGTCTCATCTGTCACGTCGTGCTCCGCGACAGGGTCGACCGCTTGACCATCAAGGGCGACCACGGCGTCACCGAGTCGCTCGACACGGATGCGGGCAGCACCTGAGGACGCCACCGCGTCGGCCGTCAGGAAGCGCGTATGAGCATCCGTCACGTCCCGGAGCGCAGCGTCGTCGAGCGTGTTGATGACAAGATTTTGCTCGGCGCTCTGCAAACGAGTCGTGGCATCGGCCACCTTTGCCAGGCGCTCGCTCAGGATCACGAGCTCAGCATGATCGCGGCCTGCCGCAACCGCCTCACGCGCCTCGAGCAGCCCAGCCCGAGCCGCATCAACCTGCTCTGCCGTCGTCGCGTAGGAGGCATCGTGCTCGGCCATGGCCGCGGCCGCCAGCTCATACGCCTCGGCATGGGCCTCCGCAGATCGCTGCATCGCGTCGGCCTCGGCGCGACGCGCGGTCGCCTCATCGGCCAACGAACGCCGGGACGCGAGCGCGGCGACCGCCGCCGTCTCGGCGAGCCGCGCCTCGCGCACAGCACCTGCAGCGCGACCCTCCTCGTGGCGCACCGCCATGACGGATTCTTTCTGGCCGGACAGCTCGACCACAAGGCTCTTAGCGGAAAGCACCCGCCGCTCGAGGCGCTCCTTCTCCACCACGAGGGAGGCGTGCCGCTCGACCGCCATGCCGATGTCGCGCAACGCCGCCTCATGCAGCGCCACCGCGTTTTCGATCGCCGCGAGATCCTCACGCGCCCGCGCATAGTCCCGCGTCGGCATGCCCGTGCCCTTGGTGAAATACAGGGCGTACTCGTTCTCGATGCGCACCATAAGGTCGCCGTGATCGCCCTCCCCACCAGCGCTGTCGTCAGTGGCGGCGGCCAGCGCGGCCTGCAACGGGCTCACCCG
>JAOPXA010000308.1 GCA_025965395.1 Nocardioidaceae bacterium
GACCGAGAATGGTCACTTCGAGGTCGACCTGATCGTGATCGCGTTGGGCTTCGAAGCCTTCACTGGAGCTCTCGACATCGACAACATCCTTCACGAGGATGGCGACCAGCCAAGTGACAAGTGGAAGCGCGGACCGAAGACGTTCCTCGGCCTCATGACCAACGGCTTCCCTAACCTCTTCATCATCACTGGCCCAGGTAGCCCGTCGGTGCTCGCCAACATGGTGCTCAGCAACGTGCAGCACCTCGACTTCGCTGCTGACGCGATCGCTTACATGGAGAGCAGGGGCTACACGCGCATCGAGCCGACCGTGGAGGCGCAGGAGGAGTGGAGCGACCACGTGGCTGAAGTGGCGAGCAAGCTCATCCGCAAAAACGTCGACAACTACATGGTCCACGTCAACCCCGACGACGGCACGCGGGTCTTCAAGCCGTACGCCGGAGGAATCCCGTCGTTCGTCGCTGCCTGTGAAGAGGTCGTCAAGAACGACTACAAGGGCTTCGAGTTCGCCTAGCCCGCCGATCCGCCACGCTAATTCACCTACAGGAGTTCTGCATGCTTGAAGGCAAGTCCATCGTCATCACCGGTTCAGGTCGCGGTCTGGGTAGGGCCGCTGCGATTTCGGCGGCGACGGAGTATGGCGCGCACGTCGTTGTCAACGACGTCGACCTCGAGCAGGCTGAGGCGGTTGTCGCCGAGATCCGCGAGGCGGGCGGTGTCGCGGTCGCGTCGGGGCACTCGGTCGCCGACGCCGAGCAGGCGCGCGCGCTCATCGAGCTGTGCGTGACCGAATTCGGTCGCATCGACGGGCTGGTCAACAATGCGGGGCTCACCCTTCTGGGCGATCCGTCCGAAGTGCTGGCCTCCAACGTCGACCGGCTCGTGGACGTCAACGTCAAGGGCGTCCTCTTCTGTGGCATCGCAGCCCTTGCGCACATGAAGGCCCAGCGCTCAGGCATCATCGTCAATGTCACGTCACGGACCCACGTGGGTTACTACGACGCGGCACTGTATGCAGCGACCAAGGGTGCGACGGCCTCGGCAACATACAGCTGGGCACTCGACATGGCGCCGTACGGAGTGCGCGTCACCGGTTTTGCGCCGAGCGCTCAGACCCGGATGTCGGGGTCGCTAGAAAACTTGTCGGACCCCTCCGACGTGACCAATGCGGTGATCTACCTCTTGAGCGACCGTGCCGCCAAGTTGAGCGGACAGATCTTGCGGTTCAACGGGGACTCACTCAACCTGATGAAGCTGCCAGAGTTCGAGCCGGACAACGGCACGTACCCCCACCTCAGCGTCACGGGTATCGCTGACCTGATTGACAACGAATTGTCAGACCAGATCAGCGGAGTCGGCCTCACCATGGTCGACCTCACGACGTTGGGTTAAAACCCCTGAACGGCCGCGCTTGACGGTTAAGATCGATGAGTGACCAAGACGTCCGCACCAGAGCCGATCGACCCGATGATCTCGCAAGCCGACATGTTCGACCTTGCGCCGGTCTCGCTGTGGTTGGAGGACTACAGCGCGGTGCGCGAGAAGTTCGCCGTCATGCGCAGCCAAGGCGTCACGGACCTGCGCGCACACCTAGAGCAACGGCCCGAGGTCATCGTGGAATGCATGGCTTGCATCGTGGTGTTGGGGGTCAATCGCCGCACACTGCAGCTCTTGGAGGCCCAGAACCTCGAACACCTCGTGTCCCATCTTGGGGAGGTCTTCGACGGCGACGTCCTGGACTCGCACGTCGGCGAGCTCGTACGCCTGTGGGACGGCCACCTCGACTTCACCACCAGCACCGTCAACTACTCGCTCTCCGGGCGGCGCATCGACATCGTGCTCAACGCGACGGTGCTCCCGGGCCATGAAGACACGTGGTCGCGTGTGCTTGTCTCGATCGAGGACGTCACGGACCGCGCCAATGCCGAGCGGGCCTTGCTGGCGAGCCAGCAGTACGCACAAGGCCTGTTTGAGCATTCGCCGGTGTCGCTGTGGGTCGAGGACTTCGCGGCCGTCAAGGTTCTGATCGACGAGGTGCGGGACGCAGGTGTGGTGGATTTCCGCACCTTCACCAATGTGCATCCGGAATTCGTGGAGCGGTGCATGCAGGAGATTCGCCTCATCGACGTCAACCAGCAGACGCTGACGATGTTCGGGGGCGCTGACAAGTTCGAGCTGCGGCGCCGGATGAACGAGATCTTCCGTGATGAGATGCTCAATCACTTCACCGAGCAGCTGATCGACCTCTGGAACGGCAAGCTGCACCAGCAGCGCGAGGCCATCAACTATTCGCTCAGTGGCGAGCGAGTTGACGTCTACATGCAGTTCTCAGTGATGCCGGGGCACACCGAGGATTGGAGTCTCGTCCTCGTCTCGCTCACTGACATCACTGCCCGCAAGAAGGCGGAGGCGTACCTCGAGTTCCTGGGCAAGCACGACACCTTGACGAAGCTGCGCAACCGGTCGTTCTTCGGTGACGAGATCGCGCGTCTCGACCGTCGTGGGCCGTGGCCCGTGACGGTGGTCGTGGCCGACATCAACGGTCTCAAGGGCGTCAACGACGACGGTGGTCACGCTGCAGGCGACTCACTGCTGCGCCGGGCGGGTGAGGTCTTGTCGAAGGCCGTCGACAAGCACGTATGCGTAGCCCGCATCGGTGGCGATGAGTTCGTGATGCTGCTGCCGGCGACGGACGCCCACGGCGGCGAGCAGATGATGGAGCGCATCCGCGAGCTGTCAGACCTCAACAATCAGTTCTACGGTGGCGCGGCCTTGAGCTTTTCGATGGGCATCGCCACCTGCCGCGAAGGCGAGATGCTGGAGCCGGCAGTGCACGTGGCGGACCAGAGAATGTATGAAGACAAGAAGGTTTTCTACCGTGCGCAGGACCGCGACCGACGCCGGTAAGCACGGGCGGAACTACTGGCCCAGAAAAAACTTTTGATTCTGCTGTGACATTGCGCCTGCTGTGGTGATGAATAGGTGAGGGCTGCAACAGGGAGATGATCCGCCGATGTCACCGGCGGATCATTAAGCAGCGTGAAGCAGGGAATTTTTCTTCAGGAGCCGTGACGTGGCTGGCGACCTGATCGATGTGAAGACGGGGTCCCATCAGGGGGATGATCCGCCGCGATGCTGCGGATCTTCGGACCTATCTCTGTCGATGTCACGGGCGCCCATACGCTGAAGCGCCCGTGACTCCCGTCGTGTGACACATGCCACATACCCAGCTATTTCTAGCCTGCCCTAGAACCGTTACTATCGAAACGAAACTGTTTCGTACACCATGGTGGGTAGGTGGGAAAGCATGAGCCGGATGACCGAGGAGCGCACGAGCGAGCTGTATGCCGCCGTGCTCGAACTCCTCACCGAGGACGGGTACGACAACCTCAC
>JAOPXA010000314.1 GCA_025965395.1 Nocardioidaceae bacterium
GGCTTGGCGAAGTGGGCCTTCTCGGCCGTGGTGAGCTCGCGTTCCTCCTTGGGCACCACCCAGCCGGGCTGGCGCTGGAAGACGTAGGTCTTCTCGGCGACCTCGCACACGGCGGGCACCACCTGGGCGGCCGTTGACCCCGTGCCGACCACGGCGACCCTTTTGCCGCGGAGGTCGTGCTCATGCTCCCAGCGTGCCGTATGAAACTTCGGACCCCGGAAGTCCTCGAGCCCCGGCCACGCGGGGTAGTTCGGGACGTTCAACATGCCCACGGCACTAACCACGAGGTCGAAGAGGTGCTCCTCGCCCTGAGCGGTAGTGACCGTGTAGGTCCTCGTCGCGTCGTCCCAGACGACCGAGTCGACCGCTGTGCCGAGCCGCAAGTGCGGAGCGATGTCGTATGTGTCGACGACACGCTGCACATAGCCGGCGATCTCGGCCTGCGTCGCATACAGCCGCTTCCACGACTGAAACTCAAAGGAGTACGAGTAGAAGTTCGACGGCACGTCGCACGCGGCGCCCGGGTAGGTGTTGTCCCACCAGGTGCCGCCAGGCCCGTCCGACTTCTCGAAGATCACGAAGTCGGGCATCCCGGCCTTTTTCAGCTTGCAGGCGAGACCGATGCCGCCGAGGCCCGCCCCGATGATCGCTATGCGGAGGGTGCCCGAGGGAGCGGCGGCGTTGAGACGTACCGGCACTGCACCATCCTTGCCCTCAATAAGTGAGACGATTGAATCAGTTTGCAGTCTCGCCGCCGCCTCTTGCCCTGTCAAGGACGTGAGAGTTCGGCCAAGATCACCGCGCGGAGCAACACGAATTCAAAAAGATATACAAAACGCTCCCCAAGGTCTGGCGTGTCGTGCTCAGGAACGGTTCACTGGGGTGACCCATATCACTTCATATAGTAGTATAATTAAGTTGATACACCTGAAGGGATCCTCTTTGTGAATACGCCGACCAGGCTCCCGTTTGTGCGAGTCCTTCGCGCACGCGGAGGTCATCCGAGATCCGTCCGTTCGTCACCCGATGTGGGGAGGGAGATCTTGTGATCGCCACCATTCTTGCCGGCCTGTCGCTGGGCTCGGTCTACACACTCGTCGCCGTCGGCTTCAACCTCACCTGGCTGACGACGCGAGCGATCAACTTTGCGCAGGGCGGCTTCATGATCGCCGGCATGTTCATGACGGTCTGGCTGCACGAGCAAGGCTTCTCGGCGCCGATCATCTTTGTGATCCTGATTCTGACCGGCGCGGTCGTGGCCGCTGTCGAATACACCATCGCCATTCGGCCGGTGCAGAAGCACGGCGATCACGCTGAGCTGGTCACCACCGTCGGTGTGCTGACGATCATCCAGGGTGTCATCTTGCTGCTCGTGACAGAAGACGCGCAGAAGGTGCCGTCGCTCCTGTCAGAGAAGCTGATCGACGTTCCGGGTGGCCGCATCTCCCCCGCTGAGCTCCTGTTGATCGTTGTGGCGATCGTGATTGGGCTAGCGGCTCACTTCTGGACGCGCGGCACGCGGTCCGGACTTGCTGCCATGGGTATATCTGAGGACCGCGAAGCGGCTCAGATTCTCGGCGTCAACACGTTGCGCTTCTCCTACTTGGCGTTTATCGCCTCGGGCATCCTCGGCTTCGGCGTCGCTCAGGTCGTCGGTCCGAAGACCTTTGCCATCGTCGCGCTGGCGACCGCGCTGTCCATCAAGGGATTCGTCGTCCTCGCGGTCGGCGGTCTCGGAAGCAACTTGGGCGCTTTGATCGCAGGTCTCTCGGTCGGCGTCCTCGAGCTCGTGATTGCTCGCGAGCTGGGAGCCACCTGGCAGAACACGACCGTGTTCGTCGTGTTCGTCATCGTCATGCTGCTGAGACCGCGAGGGCTCTTCGGCGAGGTAAAAGAGAGGGCCGTCTGATGACCACCACCGCTACCACTGCCGACCGCACGTCCAAGTTGCTGTCGATGTCTTTGCTCCGTCCGCTCATCTGGGTGGGCATCACCGTGCTGTTCGTGCTGGCGCCGAAACTTGGCGTCAGTGCATCAGACATTCGTACGCTCACCCTTATCGCTCTGTTGGCCCTCGTGGTCAGCGGATTGAACCTCAGCTTTGGCTATGCCGGTGAGCTGTCCTTCGCCCAACCCGCGATGTATGCGATTGGCGCTTATGTCACCGCGACGCTTGCGCTGAACTGGGTCAACGACATCCTCTTGCTGCTGATCATCTCAGCGGCCGCTGGTTTCGCCCTCGGACTCATCTCGGGCATTCCCGGGCTCCGTCTGGGCGGCTGGATGCTGGCCATCACTTCGCTCTATATCTTGCTGCTCGTGCCGGATGTCGTGAGTGCGCTCAAGAAGTGGACCGGCGGGTTCCAGGGTCTCAGCGGCATCCCGCTGCCGAAACTTTTCGGCCACGAGCTCACGACCAACGGCTACTTCGTGATGCTCGTGATCGTCACGTCGGTGTGGTTCGCACTGTTCCGCAACCTCATTATGTCCCGCACCGGCAACACGCTCTCGGTGCTGCGGCAGAGTCCGGTTCTCGCGTCGTCGTTGGGAATCTCGGTCTACGGCACGAAGCTCAAGGCATACGCAATCGCCGGAATTCCTGCTGCGCTCGCAGGCACGTTCTTCGCGTTCCTGGACGGCTTCATCGCACCCGAGCAGTTCGGCATCCAGTACGGCATCATCACACTCGCCGCGGCAATCCTGGGTGGCGCCCGCAGCGTTTACGGCGTCTTCATCGGTGCCACGCTCATGCAGCTGGGACCGTTGCAGACGGGGTTCTTCGGTGATTATGCCTTCATCGCCTACGGCGTGTTCTTGCTCGTGGCTGGCGTGGCGCTGCAGCGCGGCATTGCCGGTGTGTTTAACGACGCCGTGGCGCGCGTCAAGGCGCGTCGCAAACCGGAGGAGTCGCTCGAGGTAGACCTGCCATCCGATGTTGCCTTCCCGCCGATGCACGCGGAGAAGCTCGATATCTCGGGCGTCTCCAAGCACTTCGGCGGCATCTCGGCGCTCAGCAATGTCACCTTCGCGGTCGAGCCGGGCGAGGTGGTGGCCCTGATCGGTCCCAACGGCTCGGGCAAGACGACCCTGCTCAACATCGTGTCGGGCTACTACAAGTCGAACCAAGGCTCGGTCACGATCGGTGATCGCGACATCACCGGCATGGCGACGCACAAGATCTCGCGTGCGGGCATCGCTCGTACGTTTCAGACGCCCAACATCCCCGCGATGTCGGTGCGCCAGGTCGTCGAGTCTGCTCGTACGAATGTCACCAAGGTGAGTGTCATCGAGACGATGCTTCGCCTGCCGCGCTATCACAAGGTGGTCAAGGCCGACAAGGAAGTGGTCGACTCGCTGCTCGCTGCCGTGGGACTGACCAAGGTCGCCGACGAGAACGCGCAAGCGTTGCCGTTGGGCACCCGGCGTCTTCTCGAGCTTGCTCGGTCGCTTGCCGCTGAGCCGGCCGTGCTGCTGCTCGACGAAGTGGCCTCCGGGCTCGACGACGAAGAGATCAAGGAGCTCAGCCGCATCATTCGGGCCGTCCGCGACAGCGGTGGTTCGGTGCTCCTGGTGGAGCACAACTTCTCACTCGTACGTGCTCTCGCCGATCGCGTCGTCGTCTTGTCTCGCGGCGAAGTTGTCGTCGTCGAGACTCCCGAAGCGGCCGCTCGGCATCCCGAGGTGTTGGAGCACTACCTCGGACAGCCCGCATCGACCGTTGCCCCTGCTACCGATGGAGCGTCGTCATGACCGAACTGCTCAAGCTTGACGGAGTCAACTCCGGATATGGCGATCTGATCGTCGTCCGCGACATCTCGTTCGCGATCGAGGAGTCGTCGATCACCGTGCTGCTCGGCCCCAATGGGGCAGGGAAGACCACGTTGCTCAGGACGATCGCCGGGCTCAACACGGCCAAGAGCGGGACGATCACGTTCGAGGGCGAGACCATCACGGGCGACGCGCCGTATCGACGCCAGTCCCAGGGCATTGGCTTCACGCAGGAGAACAAGCGGATCTTCAAGAAGCTCACGGTGGAGCAGAACCTCATGTTCGGCACCTACAGCCTGAAGCTCAGCAAGGCGGAGTCGAAGGAGCGGTTGAAGGAGTCCTACGACCGCTTCCCGATCTTGTTCGAGAAGCGCAACCAGACCGCTGGCTATCTCAGCGGCGGTCAGCAGCAGATGCTCGGGATCTCCCAGGCTCTCATCGGGCATCCCAAGCTCGTGATGCTTGATGAACCGTTCTCGGGCCTGGCGCCGTCGATCGTCAGCGATGTGATGGACACCGTCCGTAAGATCCGCAGCGAGGAAGGTCGCACTCTTCTCGTCGTGGAGCAAGCCGTCGACCTTGCTCTGTCGCTCGCGGACTCGGTGCTCGTGCTCGACGTGGGCAAACTTGTTCACACGGGTCGAGCCGACGAGCCCGGCATGCGCCAGATCGTCGAAGACACCTACTTCGGTAACCGCGCCACCACCGTGTAGGAGACACCGCAGGTTGAGCGAAACCCTCGCTGGTTGAGCGAAACTTCCGCTGGTTGAGCTTGTCGAAACCCCGGGGTTTCGACAAGCTCAACCAGCGGAAGTTTCGCTCAACCAGCGAGGGTTTCGCTCAACCTGC
>JAOPXA010000319.1 GCA_025965395.1 Nocardioidaceae bacterium
TCGCCGATGGCGAGATCCCCACGGTGAAGGTGAATCGCCTGCTGCTCAACAACATCGAGGTCGTCGGCGTCGGCTGGGGCGCCTACACCTTCAAGCGAGCCGGCTACGTCGCCGCCGAGTGGGCCGACATGCTGCCGCACATCGAGTCGGGCGCGATCGACCCACCGATCGGCGCGACGTTCGCCCTTGAGCAGGCGGCCGATGCGCTGAACTTCATCGACCAACGCAAGGCCACCGGCAAGGTCCTGATCCTGCCCTGAGACTTGGCTCGCGCTAGCCGAGCAGGTCGACGATCTCGCGTTGGTCGAGGCCCTGGGCGAGCCGCGCTCGATGGAATGTCGCATCGCCCAACGAGTGCTCCATCGCCGTCAACCGATTGGTGTAGTGACCGATCGTGTACTCATCGGTCATGCCGATGCCGCCGTGCAACTGGATGGCCTCTTGCCCGATGTGCCGCGCGCTGCGGCTGACTTGCAGCTTGACGCGCGACGCGACGAGAGGGTCCTCGACACCTTCAGCCAGGCACATCGCGCCGTACTGCACCACGCTCCGCGCCAGCTCGAGCGAGACGTACATGTCCGCGGCGCGATGCGTGAGCGCCTGGAACTTCGACAGCGGCACGCCGAACTGCTTGCGCGTCTTGAGGTAGCCGACCGTCGTGTCGAGCGCGACTTCCATCGCCCCGAGCGCCTCGGCACACAAGGCGATGGTCGCTTGAGCGAACGCGTCCTTGAGAACTGAAGAGTCGGCGGGAGCGTCGCCCAAAGGGGTTGCGGCTGCTTTGGTGAACGTGATCCGTGCCACTCGGCGGCCATCATGCGTGGCGTACGCGGTGCGCGTGACACCTGGCTCGTCCGGGTCGACGACGAAGAGCTTGGTCTGCTCGCCCACAAGCGCGCTGACCAGCAGGACGGTCGCGGAGTCGCCGTACAAGACAGGCTCCTTGGTGCCGTCGATCGTCCAGCCATCAGTGGTTGACGTGGCAACCACACCGTATGCATCGGTGCCCCAGCGGGTGCGCGGCTCGGCGTGGGCAAGGATGGGCTGCGATTCACCTTCGGCCAAGGCTGCTAGGAGCGTGGCATGTTGCTCGTCGGACCCTGCGGCCGCGATGAGCCCGCCGGCCAAGACCACCGAGTCAACATACGGCTCGGGAGCGAGCACGCGGCCCAACTCTTGCGCGACGATCATGACCTCGATGGGGCCGGCGCCCATGCCGCCGACGTCCTCGGAAAAGGGAAGCCCGAGCACACCCATGGCCGCGAGCTTCGTCCACATCGCAGGGTCGAATCCCTGATCCGCGGGCACGTCGTCCCGCGAGCGTAGGAGACCCCGCACGGCGTCACGAAGCGCGATCTGTTCGGTGTCAAAAGTGAATTCCATGGTCCCTCACAGTCCTAGGATCGACGAGGCAATGATCGTGCGCTGGATCTCGTTGGACCCGCCGTAGATCGATGCCTTGCGGTAGTTGAGGTAGGTCGGCACGGAGCGCTGAGCCCACGACGGGACGTCTGAGTCCTCGCCGGCGCCGGTCGCGAGCGAGTCGTGCCCGGCGATGTCGACGAGCAGCTCGGTGACGTCCTGCTGGAGCTGCGTGCCGCGCAGCTTGAGGATCGACGAAGCGGGATCCGGACGGCCATCGCTGGAGTCGGCCGCAACGCGGAGGGCGGTCAGCTCGAGCGCGGCTAGCTCGTTCTCCAGCTCGGCGAACCGCGCGGCAAGTAACGGGTCGGCGAGCAGCGTCGAGCCATCGGCCATCGGCTCAAGGGCGCGCTCACGTGCCGTACGAAGTCGGAGCTTGGTGGCGCCGACCGGCGCGACCCCGACGCGTTCGTTGCCGAGGAGGAACTTCGCGTAGTCCCAGCCACGGTTCTCTTCACCCACGAGCTGGTCGGCGGGCACGCGTACGTTTTCGAAGAACACCTCGTTGACCTCATACCCACCGTCGATGAGCTTGATCGGCCGCACCGTGACACCGGGAGACGTGAGGTCGAAGAGCAGGAACGAGATGCCTTGCTGCTTCTTGGGTGCATCCGGGTCGGTGCGGACGAGGCAGAAGATCCAGTCGGCCCACTGGCCGAGGGTGGTCCAGGTCTTCTGACCGTTGACTACCCACTCGTTGCCGTCGCGCACCGCGGTGGTGCGGAGCGAGGCCAGGTCGGAGCCCGCATCAGGCTCGGAGAAGCCTTGGCACCACCAGATGTCGAGATTGGCCGTGGCTGGCAGGAAGCGCTGCTTCTGCTCGTGGGATCCGAACTGCGCGATCACCGGGCCCACCATGCTGGCGTTGAAGGCGAGGGGGGTCGGCACTCCGGCGAGGTCCATCTCCTCGTGCCAGATGTGGCGCTGGAGGGTGGTCCAGCCGCGCCCGCCCCACTCGATCGGCCAATGCGGCACGGCGAGGCCAGCCTTGTTGAGGATCTGCATCGTCTCGACGATCAGCTCGCGGGTCAACGGCTTGCCGTGGGCAATGACGTCGCGGGTCTCTTGCGGAACCTGAGTCGTGAAGAACGTACGCATGTCCTGTTGGAAGGCAGCATCCTCGGCGGAAAGTCTCAGTCTCATTCCTCCACCATATGCGTCGCTGCAGGTCCATGCCCGGTGGAGCAAACACCGACATCGGCTCGGTCGTTTAGGCGACCTGAAACGAGCGTTTAGCCAGACCCATCGCGTAACCGTCGATCGTGGTGGTGGGTGCGGCTGTGGGGTCCGCGGCGGCGCCAAGAGTCACGAACAGTGGAGTGAAATGCTCGACCGTGGGGTGGGCGTAGGGCATGCCCGGGGCGCTTGTGCGGAATTTTGCGAGCTCATCGAGGTCACCGCTCGCAAGTGCTTGGGCTGCCCAGAGGTCGAACTCCGAGGACCAGCCGGGCACGACATCGGGCTTGGACCAGTCGAGATAGGGCAGGCCGTGGGTCATGTAGCCGGAGCCGATGACGAGCACCCCGGACTCGCGCAACACTTTGAGCCTTTCGCCGATCTTGAGCAGCGCAGCCGAATCGTGGGTGGGGAGGCTGAGCTGGAGGACAGGGATGTCGGCGTCCGGATACATCACTTTGAGCGGCACCCATGCACCATGGTCGAGCCCCCGGCTGCGGTGCTCGTGCAGCTGCTGGCCATCCGGCATCAGGGATGCGACGGCGCGGCCGAGGTCAGTAGCGTCAGGTGTGTCATACCGCATCTTGAAGTACATGGGGTGGAACCCGCCGAAGTCGTAGACGAGCTCGGTCGGGGTGACGCTGGTGATCGACAGGGGCGCAGACTCCCAGTGCGCCGACACGATCAGGATGGCTCGTGGCTTGGGAAGGTTGCGTGCCCAAGTGTGGAATTCGGTCATCCAGAGCGGGTGCTCGAACAGCGGCGGGGCGCCGTGGCTGATGTAGAGCGCCGGGAGTGCTCCATCCTCGGAGGTCCAGACCTGGTGCGGGGCGGCGGACTCGGCTGCGCGTGCCCGCTCGAGGTGCGCCGCGAAGGGGTGCTCCGGGCGGATCTGCGCGTCCGCGATGGCGGTGGTGCTGCTGGCCTGGTTGTTCATCGGTACTCCTCGAGCCATTTAATTGATCCTTCAACTAAGTGTAGGGCAAGTCGGTTGAAGCATCAAGTAAATGGCTCGAGGCGAAGGGGATGCGCCTAGGCTGTAGGGATGACCTTCAGCGGATTCCCCGTGGCTGCCCTCGACTTCTACGATGACCTCGAGCTCGACAACACGAAGGCATTCTGGGACGCCCACCGCGAGACGTACGACACCGCGGTCGCCGCGCCGATGAAGGCTCTCGTGGCGGCCCTCGCTCCGGAGTTCGGGTTGGCAAAGATCTTTCGGCCGTACCGCGATGTGCGCTTCGCGAAGGACAAGACTCCGTACAAGACACACCAAGGCGCATTTGCTCCGGGCGGTCCGGCGACCGGCTGGTATGTCCAGATCGGAGCCGCTGGGCTGCGGGTCGGAGCGGGGTTCTACGAGGCGTCGGCGGGGCGGCTCGCGAGTATCCGGGAGGCGATGGTCGACGAGCGGCGCGGTGGCGAGCTAGAGGCGATCTTGGCGGGGATGCAGTCTCGTGGGTGGGAGCTCGGCGGCGATCGGCTCAAGACATCGCCGCGCGGCTACGACGCCGGCCATCCGCGGATCGAGCTATTGCGCTTCAAGTCGATCACGGTGGGCAAGGACTACGGCTTCGAGGACGTCATCCACACGCCTGAGGTGCTCGACCGCATTCGGGCCGACTGGCGCGAATCTGCGCCGCTCGTCGAGTGGGTCCTCGCCTACGCCCGCCCCTAACCGTCATCCGTACGCAAAAAGTCGCTCATCCGCACGCGCCGCAGCGCTCATCCGTACGAAGTGCGGGAGTGGCGACCGCTCGCCAGGACGTGCGCAACGTTTCGTACGGATCGGCACCTTTTTTCGTACGGATCGGCACTGCGTTGCGTACGGATCGGCAGGGTTTTGCGTACGGATCAGCGGTGTCGGAGGAGGTAGACGTCCATGACCCAGCCGGCCCGGTCCTTGTCC
>JAOPXA010000320.1 GCA_025965395.1 Nocardioidaceae bacterium
CGAGATCGACGATGTTTCCGGGGTCGGGCTGCAACGCAGCCAGCCAGTTGACCGCTTGCGCGAGCCACGGGAGTTCGAACTCAGCCTCTTGCGTGAGTCGCTCGGCCTGGTGCGACCAATCGAGGGACGTCACAGCTTTTCGCGCCACCGATTGGTGATCGGGACACGCCAGTCGCGACCGAAGTTGCGACCGGAGACCTTGGGGCCCGGTGGGTATTGACGACGCTTGTACTCGGCGCGGTCGATCAGTGCGATGACGCGTTCGACGAGTTCCTTGTCGAACTTGCCGTCGGCGATGATCTCTCGCGATCCGCGATCCTTGGCGACATACTCGTCGATGATCGCGTCGAGCAGCTCATACGGGGGCAGAGAGTCGGTGTCGAGCTGACCGGGCCGCAGCTCGGCGCTCGGGGGCTTGGTGATCGTGTCTTCGGGTATGGGCGGCTCTTCGCCGCGGCTGATCGCATCGTCGTTGCGCCACTGAGCGAGCTGCCAGACGAGTGTCTTGGGCACGTCCTTGATGGGTGCGTAGCCGCCCACCGCGTCGCCGTAGATCGTCGAGTAGCCCACGGCCAGCTCGGACTTGTTGCCGCAAGCGAGCACGAGGTGGCCGTGTTGGTTGGACAGCGCCATCCAGATGACGGCGCGGATGCGGGCCTGCAAGTTCTCCTCGGCGAGGCCGTCGATCGCCACCGAGTCGAGGAACGTCTCGACAATCGGCGCAATAGCCACGGTGTCGAAGTGCATACCGGTGCGGCGTGCAAGCTCAGCAGCGTCGGACTTGGAGTGATCGCTCGACCACTTGCTCGGGTTGGAGACCCCGTAGACGTTCTCTGCGCCGATGGCGTCGCAGGCGATTGCGGCGACGAGAGTGGAGTCGATGCCGCCCGACACGCCCATCAAGACCGAAGAGAAGCCGTTCTTTTGTACGTAGTCACGCAGGCCGAGCACGATTGCCTTGTAGGTCTCACCCAGGTCGTCGTGCCGAATGCGCCCACCGGGCACAGCAAGTGGCTCGTATGCGGGGAGTGCCTCGGTCGAGATGATCGTGCGCTCGACCTTGAGCCCGGAGAAGCGCGCGGCTGGGTCGGGCATCGCCGCGGTGGCCCCGGGCAGATCGAGGTCGACGACCATCAACTCTTCGGTGAACTGGTCGGCGCGATCGATGATGTCGCCGTTGACGTCGACGATGATCGAGTCACCGTCGAAGACGAGGTCGTCCTGACCACCGACGAGGTTGACATACGCGAGCGTGCAGACGCCCTCTTGAGCGCGGCGCTTGCACAGGTCGAAGCGTACGTCGTCCTTGTCGCGGTCGTACGGAGATCCGTTGAGCACCAGAAGCAGCGCTGTCTCCGCAGCGGCGGCCGCGTCTGACGGGCCGTCCTGCCAGAGGTCTTCGCAGATCGCGATGCCGATGTCGATCCCATGCACCTGGATGACGTGCATCGTGTCGCCGGGGACGAACCACCGGAACTCGTCAAACACGCCGTAGTTGGGCAGGTGATGCTTGAAATAGCGGGTGACGATCTCGCCGCCCGTGATCACCGCGGCAGCGTTGAGGGGCGAACCCTTGGGCACGCCGAGCCGATCGATAGCACCGTCGATCTTGTCGAGGTAGCCGACGACGACGACCATGTCGCCAAGGCCTTCGGAGGCGAGTGTCTTGGCGAGCCCCTGCACCGCCTCGCGTGAGGCATCGACGAAATTGGCCCGCAAGGCGAGGTCCTCGACCGGATATCCGGTGACCATCATCTCGGGGAAGACCGCCACGTGCGCGCCGCGATCGTGGGCCTGATGGGCGTAGTCGAGCACCCGCGCGACGTTGCCGTCGATATCACCGACGACGGCGTTGAGCTGAGCGAGGGCCAGGCGAAGTTGGGGCACGAGACAAGCCTATCGCTGACCTTGCGACAGGCGGGTCCCGTTACAAGCCGGAAACACGTACTCGGCACACTGGGGGCATGGGAAAGCAAGAAGACTTTGTGCTGCGCGCACTCGAAGAGCGCGATGTCCGATTCGTCCGTTTGTGGTTCACCGACGTGTTGGGCTCGCTCAAGTCCGTGGCGGTTGCTCCCGCTGAGCTCGAGGGCGCTTTCGAGGAGGGCATTGGTTTCGATGGTTCCGCGATCGAGGGATTTGCGCGCGTCCACGAAGCAGACATGTTGGCCAAGCCCGACCCTTCGACCTTCCAGATTCTTCCGTGGCGCGGCGAGACTCCCGCGACCGCTCGTATGTTCTGCGACATCCTCCTGCCCGATGGCAGCCCCTCGTACGCCGATCCGCGTCACGTCTTGAAGCGCACCCTCAAGAAGGCCGCCGACGCGGGCTTCACCTTCTACACCCACCCCGAGATCGAGTTCTATCTCTTCAAGGGCAAGCCGGCCAAGGGTGACCAGCCCATACCCGTCGACGACAGCGGCTACTTCGACCACACGGCTCAGGGCGGCGGCCAAGATTTCCGTCGCGAGGTCATCACGATGCTCGAAGCGATGGGCATCTCGGTGGAGTTCAGCCACCACGAAGGCGGCCCGGGCCAGCAGGAGATCGACCTCCGCTACGCCGACGCGCTCTCGACGGCCGACAACATCATGACGTTCCGCACGGTCGTCCGCGAGGTCGCGCTGGGCCAGGACAAATGGGCGTCGTTCATCCCCAAGCCGTTCACCGACCAGCCCGGCTCCGGCATGCATACGCACGTCTCGCTCTTCGAGGGCGACGAGAATGCCTTTTACGAGGCGGGCGCTGAGTATCAGCTGTCCCAGACCGGCCGTGCCTTCATCGCGGGCGTCCTGCACCACACGCCCGAGATCACCGCGGTCACCAACCAGTGGGTCAACTCCTACAAGCGTCTCGTGTTCGGCGGCGAGGCCCCCACGTATGTCTGCTGGGGCCACAACAACCGCTCGGCGCTGATCCGCGTGCCCATGTACAAGCCACACAAGGGCAACTCGGCTCGCGTCGAGAACCGTGCGCTGGACTCGGCATGCAACCCGTACCTCGCGTTCTCGCTGATCTTGGCCGCTGGGCTCAAGGGCATCGAGGGCAAGTACGAGCTTCCGCCCGAGGCCGAGGACAACGTTTGGTCGCTCAACGAGAACGAGCGCAAGGCCCTAGGCATCGCGCCGTTGCCGCGCAATCTCGATGAGGCGATCCGCATCATGGAGAGCAGCGAGCTGGTCGCCGAGACCCTTGGTGAGCACGTCTTCGACTTCTTCTTGCGCAACAAGCGCGAGGAGTTGGCCGCCTACCGCCAGCATGTCACGCCGTTCGTGCTCGGCCGCTACCTCCC
>JAOPXA010000328.1 GCA_025965395.1 Nocardioidaceae bacterium
AGCGCGGCCACCCGGTTCGCGCCTACCTCGATGCTCAGCAAATCGTCGACACGGCGGTCAAGGCGGGCGCCGACGCCGTCTACCCGGGCTATGGCTTCCTGAGCGAAAACCCTGATCTCGCCGAGGCGTGCGCGGTGGCGGGCATCATCTTCGTGGGTCCCTCCAAAGAGATTTTGGAGATGACCGGCAACAAGGCCACAGCGATCGCGGCCGCCAAAGCCGCTGGCGTTCCGGTGCTCGCGTCGGTGCCTCCCACGCGTGATGCCGACGAGCTCGAGGCCGCCGCCTCTGCGCTGACCTTCCCGCTGTTCGTCAAGGCTGTCGCCGGCGGTGGCGGGCGCGGTATGCGGCGCGTTGACGACCCGGCAAAGCTGCGTGAGTCGATCGACGCCGCGATGCGCGAGGCCGACGGCGCCTTCGGTGACCCGACCTGCTTCATCGAGCAGGCCGTCATCGATCCCCGCCACATCGAGGTGCAGATCCTCGCCGACCAGCACGGCAACGTCATCCACCTGTTCGAGCGCGACTGCTCGGTCCAGCGCCGCCACCAGAAGGTCGTCGAGATCGCGCCGGCGCCCAACCTTGACCCGGAGCTCCGCGAGCGGATGTGCGCCGACGCGGTGAAGTTCGCCAAAGCGATCAACTACACGTGTGCGGGCACTGTCGAGTTCCTGCTCGATCCCCAGGGCAACTACGTCTTCATCGAGATGAACCCTCGCATCCAGGTTGAGCACACGGTCACCGAGGAGATCACCGACGTCGACCTCGTCCAGTCTCAGATGCGCATCGCGAGCGGCGAGACGCTCGAACAGCTCGGTCTGCGCCAAGAAGACATCCGCATTCGCGGCGCGGCTCTCCAGTGCCGCATCACCACCGAAGACCCGTCTAACGACTTCCGCCCCGACACCGGGCAGATCACGACCTACCGGTCACCCGGCGGTGCGGGCATTCGCCTCGACGGTGGCACGACCTACAGCGGCGCCGAGATCAGCGCGCACTTCGACTCCCTCCTGACCAAGCTGACCTGTCGCGGTCGTACGTTCGAGATGGCCGTCGAGCGCGCGCGTCGCGCCCTTGCGGAGTTCCGCATCCGTGGCGTCTCCACCAACCTGGCGTTCCTGGCCGCGGTGCTGGCCAACGAGGACTTCGCTGCCGGCCGGGTCACGACGTCATTTATCGAGACGCACCCCGAGCTGCTCAAGCAGGGGCAGCCCGCCGACCGCGGGACGCGCCTGTTGACCTTCCTCGCCGACGTCACCGTCAACCAGCCGCACGGCAAGGCGCCGACAGCCATCGACCCACGCAGCAAGCTGCCGGCGATCGATCTGTCGAAACCAGCGCCGACCGGGTCACGCAATCTCCTGCTGGAGGTCGGTCCCGAGGCGTTCGCCAAGAAGTTGCGCGACCAGGACACGATCGCCGTCACAGAGACGACATTCCGCGACGCTCACCAGTCTCTGCTCGCGACGCGCGTGCGCACGACAGACCTCGTCGCCGCCGCGCCGTATGTCGCCCGGATGACGCCCGAGCTGTGGTCGATCGAGGCTTGGGGCGGAGCAACATACGACGTCGCCCTGCGGTTCCTGACTGAGGACCCTTGGGAGCGCTTGGCCCAGCTGCGTGAAGCGGCCCCCAACATCTGCCTCCAGATGTTGCTCCGCGGCCGCAACACCGTCGGCTACACGCCCTATCCGACCGAGGTCACCGACGCGTTCGTGCGCGAGGCGGCCTCGACCGGCATCGATGTGTTCCGCGTGTTCGACGCGCTCAACGACGTCGAGCAGATGCGTCCCGCTATCGAGGCTGTGCGAGAGACGGGCACCGCCATCGCCGAGGTCGCGCTTTGCTACACCGGCGACCTCTCCGACCCCGACGAGAAGCTCTACACACTCGACTACTACCTCAAGCTCGCCGAGCGGATCGTCGACGCCGGCGCCCACATCCTGTGCATCAAGGACATGGCTGGCCTGCTCCGTGCTCCCGCGGCGACCACGCTGGTCACGGCTCTTCGAGCGAACTTCGACCTGCCGGTGCACCTGCATACGCATGACACACCGGGCGGACAGCTCGCGACGCTTATTGCGGCGATCGACGCAGGAGTCGATGCCGTCGACGCGGCCTCGGCCGCGCTCTCGGGCACAACGAGCCAGCCGCCGCTGTCGGCGCTCGTGGCGAGCACCAACCACAGCGCGCGCACGACGGGCCTCAACCTGCATGCGATCAACGACCTGGAGCCGTACTGGGAAGCGACGCGGCGGATGTATGCGCCGTTCGAGTCAGGTCTTCCTTCGCCGACCGGGCGCGTCTACCGCCACGAGATCCCCGGCGGCCAGCTCTCCAACCTGCGCCAGCAGGCGATCGCGCTGGGGCTCGGTGAACGCTTCGAGCAGATAGAGGACATGTATGCCGCCGCTGACCGCATCCTCGGCCACATCGTCAAGGTCACGCCGTCGAGCAAGGTGGTCGGTGACCTCGCGCTGCATCTGGTTGCCGTGGGCGCCGACCCGAAGGAGTTCGCCGATGACCCGGGCAAGTTCGACGTGCCCGACTCGGTCATCGGCTTCCTGTCAGGTGAGCTGGGTGACCCGCCCGGTGGTTGGCCCGAGCCGTTCCGCACCAAGGCGCTGGCCGGGCGCACGATCAAGCACGTCGAGGAGACGTTGAGCGCGGAGGACTCCGAGGGTCTGGTCTCGAGCACGCGACATACGCTCAACCGCTTGCTGTTCCCCGGCCCGACGAAAGACTTCGACGAAGCAACGATGAAGTACGGCGATGTGTCCGTGCTGCCGACGTCGAGCTATCTCTACGGGCTCAGTGCGGACGACGAGGTCGAGGTGAAGATCGAGGAGGGCAAGCTCCTGATCCTCGGGCTCGAAGCGGTCAGCGACGCCGACGAGCGAGGCCTCCGCAACGTGCTGTGCACGATCAACGGTCAGTTGCGGCCCGTCATGGTCCGCGACCGGTCGATCAAGGTCGACATCGCTCAAACGGAGAAGGCAGATGCCTCCAACCCGAAGCACGTCGCCGTGCCTTTCGCGGGCGTGGTGACTCCGGGCGTGGCGGTGGGCGACACGGTCGTGGCAGGCCAGGCGATCGCGACCATCGAGGCCATGAAGATGGAGGCCTCGATCACCAGCCCCAACGCCGGCACGGTCGAGCGCTTGGTCATCCCCAGCACGCGCTCTGCCGAAGGCGGGGACCTGCTCCTCGTCCTCGCCTAGCCCGTCCCTCCCCGCGGGTCCTGCATTCCCGTCCCCGGCCCCGCGAGTGGCGCAAAATCGGCCTCGCGAGGGGTAAAAAGCACCCAAAGTGCGCCACTCGGTGAAGTTCGGGCCGCGGCCTGGCCGGGCGTCGTGGATGGCGCGGATAGAAGCTAGTTGAAGGCGAACCAGGTGGAGTAGAGGCCGAAGGCGAAGCGGGCGGTCTCGCCGCTGATCGTGGTCGAGCCCTTCGACCCGACGAGCTTGAGGGAGGACACACGCCCACCCCACTCCCCCCCGCCGGAGCGCTTGGTGACCTGGACGGTCTTCAACGTCCCGATCCCGGGATACTTCGCCTCAATAGTCGACGCCTTCACTGACAACTTCCAGTCGTGGCGACTGTTGCTGGGGGTGTCGTCATACGCATCAGCCTTGGCCGCGAGATACGGCTGACTGCCCTTGACCGTGAAACCGCCTGAGGACGACGAGAACTGCGTGAAGGCGAGATCACCCTTGTAGGTCAGCACCTTGCCCGCGGTTGCCGCGACGGCTGCATCGCTGTTCTTGGCTTCGTCCGCGACACCGCCATAGACCTGGCAGCTCGTCGTGTCACAGATGTCGTAGTAGCTGGCCGTCCGGATGGCCCGCGCACCGTAGGTGCGGGCGGCGACGGCCTGAGCACGTAGCGCCTCGGCCTTCCAGCTGGTCGGCATCTCGCGCGCGACCACGCCGCGAAGATACCGCTCGAGGGTGAGGACGTTGACGGTGCGACGCGTGGTCGAGGTCGTCGTCGGCTTGGCAGATCGGAGCTTGCCGCGATAGGACACCAGGCTCCCGTCGGGCATGACGAGCTGCAGGATGCCACCGTGCGGTGCCTGGAACTGGCCGTTGCCGGTCAGGATCGTGCTCTTGTACGTCTTCCAGCCCGACGCGGCCTTGTAAGCAACCACCGAGTGCATCGGGTTGGTCGCACGCGGCATGATCCGCCAATAGGTCGTCTTGTAGGTGCCGATCATCGCTGGCAGGGCGACGGTCTTCTTGGTGGTCAAGTCATAGAAGCTGAGGTCGCTGCGGGCCTTCACGATGACCGACTTGGTCGTGTCGGCGCTGACGAGGACGCGGATCTTCGCCACCTTCGTGCCCAGAGCAGTCCCCGGGTAGTAGTAGCTCAGGATCTTGGGATAGGTCAGCCCTTTGAGCGCCGCACCATACGCGCCGTATTGGCTCATACCGATGCCGTGACCGTAGCCGTGGCCCTCGACGCTCAACTTGCCCGCGGCGGGCGCCACGGGGCCATCCGTCGCCGCGAAGCTCGGCGAGGCGATCAGCAGAGGCGCGAGGAGAAGAGCACCAAGAGCGGGGAGAAACCGCCTCACTTGTACGCGACCTTGAACGACTTGTTGATCGTGTCGTACTTGATGTAGCCGCCCTGGAACCGCGCCTTCAAGACGTTCGGGTTCTTCGAGTAGCGATAGACAGCCGTCGTCGGCTTGCCCAGCTTGCCCGCGTTGCCTTTGAGGGCGCGATACTTCGTGTCGATCGGTCCGTAGAAAGCGAAGGCCTTGTTCGTGTTATTCGGCTGGAGGACGCGATACATGCTGCCGCCCTGGAACCGCGCGTACACGACACCCTTGGTCGCAGCCGGAAGCGGATTGGTCGTGGGGAATCCGAGGACTCCCGTCTGCGAGCCGACACGGTTGAACTCAGACCGCATCGTGCCGTTCAGGTAGTGGGTGCCTGCGCCCGCCTTTGAGTAGAAGTCGGCCTTCGAGAAGCGCGTCTTGGAGCCGCCACCGGTGACGTACTCGCCTACATAGACCAGACCTGTCGCCGAGGTGCCCAGCTTCTGCGCGTATGTCTTGATCGCCGTCTTGTAGCCCGCGATGTAAGCCGCGACACGGTCGCGCAGACCGCCAGATTCGTTGAGCCAGGCATAGCCATACTTGCCGGGACAAGCAGTAGCGGTAGCGGGCCGAATGCCCGACAGCGAGACGTCGCGATGTCCCGAGATGATGTTGAGGCGCTTGCCGGCGATCGCATACGTGCCCTTAGCCGGCGTGTAGGTCGTGCCGAGCCGCCAACCGATCACCTTCACGACGGATGCTTCGAGCGCGGGCGTCAGCGGCGCCGTATCGAAGTTGCCCATCATCGAGACGCCCCACGCGTACGTGTTGACGTCGAGGTTGCCCGCATGTGCGCCACGGACAGGCTTGTCGATGCCGCCCTTGCGGCCCTCGAAGATCTGGCCGAAGCGGTCGACGAGGACGTTGTAGCCGATGTCGCACCACTTACGGCTCTTGACGTGATACGACTGCGTCGCCCGGACGATGGCGGCGGACTGGGCCTTGGTGTAGGTGTTGCTGCCCGCCGTGTGGTGCAGGATGATCCCCTTGGCCGTCTTGCCCGTGAGGGGCGTGTCGCACGTGTTGCCCGCTGAGGCTCCCCACTGCGCGCGGGTGATGATCGTGGGTTTGCCGGTGAAGGCGGGCGAGCCGTCAGCGATCGGCGTCACCGGGTTGCCGACCTCGGGGGTCGAGGGGGCGGTCTGCGTGGTGAACGACGCTTGTGTCGCCTGATGGTTCGTCGGAGTTACACCCGGGTCGATGGTGCTGATCTTGATGTCTGCGGGCTTGATGCCGGACTCGGTGTAGACGCGGGCGGCCACGCCGTTGGCGCTGCCGACCCAGAGGGGCTCCGTGCCGTTGCGACCACCCTCGGTGGACTCGGAGTCGACCTCGAGCTCCTGCCATGCTGACCAGACGCCGGCCGTACGGGTGCGGACCTCGACCGAGACACCCACATGGGTCGATGCCGCACTCCACGTGACGCCGACCATGCCGAATCCATCGGTCTTGGTCGCGGGCAGCTCCGCGACGATCTCGCTGTCATCGGTATCGACTGCGGGCTTCGCCTCCGGCGGAGGAGTCACGGTGGCTACGGGAGCTGGTGGCTCGTCCGGCGCGGGCGTTGCATCGAGTTCTTCCTCCGGCGTGGTCGCTTCTGCGGTGGGCACAGCGATCGTCGACACGTCCACCTTGGGAGGCGTGACGACCACTTCGTCTGCCGATGCTCGGGGCAAGGTGAACGCTCCCGCGATGAGCAGGGCACACACGAGCACGGCCGTCGAAGGAACGACGCGCGTCAGGCGAGCGACATACATGGGGAAGTCCGATCTGAAATGCATGTGACTGGAGTGACTGAAGTGACTAGAGATGTCCGACTGATTATGTACATAAAAATTTCATGTATTCCAGTCAGATGCAGCCGATCGCCCTAACTACAAACATGTAATTTAAATCGGCGGTCCCGCAGAGACGGCGAATGTCAACGCTTGTGCATGCGGCGTGCGACTTCTGCCACAGAGCCCGACATCGACGGGTACACCGTGAATGCGTGCGCGACCTGATCGACGGTGAGCGACGCCGAGACAGCCAACGAAACACCGTGGATCAGTTCGCTTGCTCGAGGGCCTACGACCACTCCCCCAACGATGACGCCGGTGCCCGGTCGGGCGAAGAGCTTGACGAAGCCATCGCGTACGCCTTGCATCTTGGCGCGCGGGTTGCCCGCGAGGCCAAGCGTGAGCGACTCAGCATCGATTGTGCCCTCGTCGACCATCTTCTGCGTCACTCCGACCGTCGCGATCTCCGGGGCAGTGAAGACGTTGCTGACGACCTCGCCCAGGACGAGTGGGCGGACGGCGTCGCCGAGCGCGTGCGACATCGCGATGCGCCCCTGCATGGCCGCCACGGAGGCAAGCATCAACACGCCCGTGCAGTCACCAGCGGCATAGATGCCACGCCGCGTTGTCCGCGAGACGCGGTCGACCGTGATGAAGCCGCCGTCGCCCAGGTCGACTCCGGCGGTCTCGAGGCCCAGATCAGCGGTGTTGGGGATCGATCCCAAGGCGAGAAGGCAGTGGGATCCGGTGACGCTGCGGCCATCGGTGAGCGTGACGGTGACGGTCTCACCGTCACGGCGGACCGACTCCATCCGCGAGGTGCCCATGACTTCCATCCCCCCTCGGGTGAAGACATCTTCGAGCACGTTGGCCGCGTCGGCGTCCTCTCCCGGAAGGACGCGGTCGCGGCTCGACACGAGCGTCACGCGCGCACCCAGGGCTTTGTAGGCGCCGGCGAACTCGGCGCCCGTCACGCCGGACCCCACCACGATCAAGTGCTCGGGCAGCGTTGCGAGGGTGTAGACCTGCTCCCAGGTGAGAATGCGTTCGCCATCGGGCAACGCGCTGTCGACCACCCGTGGATGCGCGCCGGTGGCGATCAGGATCACGTCGGCTGCCAGCGATTCGGTCGAGCCGTCGTTGCCCTCGATGGCAACCTTGTCGGGCCCGTCGAGCCGGGCAATCCCGGCCACCACGCGAATCTTGTCGCGTTCGAGTCGCCGTGCGATGTCGGCCGACTGAGCCAAGGCGAGCTTGATGACACGCTCGTTGACCGCGCCGAGGTCGGCCGAGATATCGCCCGAGGTCCTGATGCCTAGCTGCTCGGCACCGCTGACGTCGTCCAGCAGATCGGCGGTGGCGATGAGCGTCTTGCTCGGGACGCAATCGGTGAGCACGGTCGAGCCACCCAGCCCGTCGCGCTCGATGACCGTGACGACGGCGCCCAGTTGTGCCGCGACGAGCGCAGCCTCATACCCGCCGGGTCCGCCACCAATGATCGCCACGTGATTCACCTGGCCATCATCCCACCTTCAGAGCGGCTATTTCCGATAGGTGTCGAGGCTCTCGCCGAGCTCGGCGAAGATGTCGCTGTTGAGCGCGAAGACCGTCTTGACCTCAGCGAGAATGCGCTGGCGCTCTTGGTCACTCAGGACGAGTGCGTCGAGGCGTTCGCGATAGCCGTCCTTGAAGGGCTTGGGCTTCGGGATCTCGGGAAATGCATAGAAGGCGACGCCGATGCCGCCCTCGAGATCGTAGGCGCGAGCCAGGATGCGACCGATGGCTTGGCCGCCCGACAGGTCGCCCATGTAGCGCGTGTAGTGATGCGCCAGGAACGTGCCGCCCCACTCTGCGGCCTGCTCGATGCGGGCGACGTAGGCGTCGGTCGCTGGCGAGTTCCACGCAGCCCCTTGCCAGTCAGCCCCGAGCCAGAAGGTGAGATCGGCCTCGATCGCCGCGAGGCGCTCGAGGGAGGGATCGATGACGGCGGCCGCGATGGGGTCGGCCTCGAGTCGGCGAGCCGCGCCCTCAAGCGCGGCGTAGACGGCCCGGTAGCGCAGCAAGTACTGGCCATAGCCGTTGGCATTAATCTCACCCTTGACGAGCTCGGACATGAAGCCGGCATTCTCGGCCGCCGTGTGCTCGGCTTGAGAACCGGTGCGCAGCAAGGCGGAAAGCGTCTGCGGGTTTGCTGCGAGAACGGTCACGCGTCTTAGCCTACCCTAACTCCCCACCCATACGAGAAAATCTACTTTTGATAACGTTTTCGCTATCAAAAGTAGATTTTCTCGTCTTCGGGGTGCGCGGGAACGAGGCAGCGAGCCCCCTGAGGCATTGCCGTAATGTACCGGTGGTGAGCGAATCTGCGATGACTCAGGCAACCCTGGCAGCCGAAAGACTGCGCGAGCTGACCGGCGGCGGCGATCACGACATCGCCCTCGTGATGGGATCGGGCTGGCTCCCCGCAGCCGACGCCCTCGGCGCCGCTGAGTATGAGTTCCCGGTCTCGGATCTTCCCGGCTTCAGCGCTCCGGCGGTCGAGGGCCACGGCGGCACCGTACGTTCCTTGCGCATCGGCGGCTCCCGCGTGCTCATCTTCCTGGGCCGCACTCACTTTTACGAAGGCAAGGGCGTCCGAGCCGTCGTGCACGGCGTGCGCACGGCCGCGGCCGCCGGCGTCAAGACGATCGTCCTCACTAACGGATGTGGCGGGCTCGACACCGCGTGGTCCCCCGGCACGCCCGTCCTCATCAAGGACCACATCAACCTGACGGCAACATCGCCTGTTGAAGGCGCGAACTTCATCGACCTGACCGACCTCTACTCCAAGCGGCTGCGGGACCTGTGCCGCGAGCTCGAGCCCGAACTCGACGAGGGCGTCTACGTACAGTTCCCCGGCCCGCACTACGAGACCCCCGCCGAGATCGGCATGGTCAAGGCGATCGGCGGCACGCTCGTCGGCATGTCGACGGTGCTCGAAGCGATCGCGGCCCGCGAGGCCGGCATGGAGGTGTTAGGTATCTCACTTGTCACCAACCTCGCCGCCGGGATAACGGGAGAGCCACTCAACCACGAAGAAGTGATCGCGGCCGGCAACGCGGCAGCTTTGCGAATCGGCTCACTGCTGGGGCAGATCCTGCCTAGAATCTGAGCATGACCGATGTAACCCAGCAGGCCAAGGAATGGCTCGCCCAGGATCCCGACCCGAAAACGCGTGACGAGCTTCAGGCTCTGCTCGACACCAACAACATCGCCGAGCTTGAGGATCGCTTCTCCGGACGCCTCCAGTTCGGCACCGCGGGTCTGCGCGGCGAGCTCGGCGCTGGTCCTAATCGGATGAACCGCGTCATCGTCGCGCAAGCCGCAGCGGGCCTCGCCGCATACCTCAACGAACGCGAGGAAGCCCCCTCGGTGGTTGTCGGCTACGACGCCCGGCACAACTCAGATGTCTTCGCCCGCGACACCGCCGAAATCATGACCGGCCTTGGCATCAAGGCGCATCTGCTGCCTGGGCCGCTGCCCACTCCCGTCCTTGCCTTCGCGATCCGCCACCTCGGGTGCAGCTCCGGCGTGATGGTCACCGCCTCGCACAACCCGCCGCAGGACAACGGCTACAAGGTCTACCTCTCCGACAGCAGCCAGATCGTGCCGCCTGCCGATGGACAGATCTCCGACCTGATCGACGCCGTCGGTCGCGTCGACCTGCTCAAGCGCTCAGACGACTATGAGCTGCTCGGCGACGACATTGCTGCTGCGTACGTCGACGCAGTGACTGCGCTGCCCACCGGCACCGCCCGTGACGTGATCGCGGTCTACACGCCCATGCACGGAGTGGGTCGCGACACGGTCGTCGAGGTCGTCAGCCGGATCGGATTCCCCGCACTGCACGTCGTGGCCTCGCAGGCCGACCCGGATCCCGACTTCCCCACGGTCGCATTCCCCAACCCTGAGGAGCCGGGTGCGATGGACCTCGCTCTCGCGCTGTCGGCCGAGGTCGGCGCAGACATCCTCCTCGCCAATGACCCCGATGCCGACCGTGCAGCCGCCGGCGTCCCCACGCCCGACGGCTGGCGGATGCTTAGCGGCGACGAGGTCGGCGCCATCTTGGCGGAGCACTGGCTGCGTCGCGGTGTCGCGGGCACCTACGCCCAGTCGATCGTCTCGTCGACCCTGCTTGGTCGCCAGGCGGCGGCATACGGTCAGCCGTACCAACAGACCCTCACTGGCTTCAAGTGGATCGGCAAGATCGAGGACTACGCCTTCGGCTACGAAGAGGCGCTTGGCTACTCCGTGTCGGCGGACATCGCGCGCGACAAGGACGGCGTCTCTGCCATCGCGATCCTGCTCGAGCTGGTCGCCGAGCTGAAGGCTGAGGGCAAGACGGTGCTCGACTTCCTTGACGAGATCGCGGTGCAGCATGGCGTTCACGCCACAGGGCAGCTATCGGTGCGCGTCGAGGACCTCTCGATCATCGCCAAGGCGATGGACACCTTGCGCAACGACCCGCCCGCCGAGCTGGGCGGCTTTGCCGTCGAGAAGGTCGACGATCTCGAGCTGGGATATCAGGGGTTGCCGCCCACTGACGGGATCCAGCTCACGCTCGCCAACGACATCCGCATCATTGCGCGCCCCTCGGGCACCGAGCCCAAGTTGAAGTGCTACCTCCAGGCGGTCGTGGCGGTCGATGGTGACATCGCTGCAGCACGCGTCGAGGCCGCGGACCGGCTCGTACGGCTGAAGGCGGACCTGGCAGTCAAGCTCGGCCTCTAGCTAGTACGACCTCTCGTCGATCACGCCTGGTCCGATCTCGCCGGCATCGCGCTTGGCGAGGTCGTCGAGGATCGTGGCCGTCGCGCTCGTGCCGAAGCGGGTCACGCCAAGGGCGAGCATCTCCAGCAGGGTGTCGAGGCTGCGCACCCCACCGGATGCCTTGACCTGCACGGCGTCGCTCACACTCGCGCGCATCAGCTTGAGGTGCGGCACCGTCGCGCCGCCGCCGGCGAACCCGGTGGCCGTCTTCACGAAGTCTGCGCCTGCGGCTTCGGCCGCTCGGCAGCCCTGGACGATCTCATCATCGCTGAGATAGGCAGTTTCGAGGATCACCTTGACAAGGCTGCCGTGCGCGGCTTCGACCACCGCGCGGATGTCTGCTTCGACCTCAGCGACCATGCCGCTGCGTAGCCAGCCGATGTTGAGGACCATGTCGAACTCCACGGCGCCGTCGGCGATGCCTTGGATGACTTCGGCAACCTTGGCGGTCGTGGACGTCGTTCCGTGCGGGAAGCCGATCACCGTACCGACGGCGACGCCGCTACCTTCAAGCGTCGATACGGCATGGGAAATATCGCTCGGCCGCACACATACGCAGAAGATCTTGTATGCGGCGGCGAGCGCGAGATCGGCGTCGACCTGCGTGCGGGTGAGCTCGGGCTTGAGGATCGCGTGATCGATCATGGCGGCGACCTGGGAGACCGAGACATTCATACGGCGAGTCTAACGAGCACCCGCCACCCGCTCCACGGCGCCGACTAAGCCTCCCTCCGCCGGTTGAGCTTGTCGAAACCCCGAACCCAGGTAGGTTCGATCCATGCCTTCCACACGCGAGTACGACCTGATCGTCATCGGTGCCGGACCGGTCGGCGAGAACGTCGCTGATCGAGCCGTGCGCGGAGGTTTGACCGCCGTGATTGTCGAGTCTGAGCTAGTCGGCGGCGAGTGCTCGTACTGGGCCTGCATGCCGTCCAAGGCGCTCCTGCGCGCTGGCGCCGCACTCGATGCCGCCAAGCACATCGCCGGAGCGAGCGAAGCAGTGACCGGAGAGGTCGATGTGGCTGCAGTCCTGCGGCACCGCGACGAAGTCACGTCCCATTGGGACGACGCTGGCCAGGTCTCGTGGCTCGAATCAGCAGGCATCTCGTTCGTACGAGGGCACGGCCGGATCACGGGCGCGAAGACCGTGAGCGTCACGGCCACTGACGGAACCGTGACCCATCTGACTGCCCGCCACGCTGTCGCTGTGTCGACTGGCACGGCCGCCCTTTTGCCACCCATACCCGGTCTCGTCGAAGCCAAGCCGTGGACGAGCCGCGAGGCGACCGCAGCGTCCTCGATTCCCAAGCGACTCGCCGTGCTCGGTGGCGGAGTCGTCGCCGTGGAAATGGCCACCGCCTACGCGCGTCTCGGCAGCAAGGTCACGATGCTGCTGCGCGACGGTCTGCTCGAGCGCAATGAACCGTTTGCCGGCGAGCTCGTCGCGGCTTCGCTCGAAGGTATGGGTGTCGACCTCGTGACCAACGTCGAGTTGGCGTCGGCCAGCCGTGATGATGCGGGCCTAGCTCTCGTGCTGAGCAATGGAAGCACCATCGTTGCCGACGAGATCCTGGTCGCGATCGGTCGAAGCCCACGCACCGATGACCTCGGCCTCGCGTCGATCGGACTCAAGGACGGCGACTGGATGACCGTCGACGACACGATGCTCGTAGAGGGTTACGACTGGCTGTATGCGGTCGGTGACGTCAACCACCGAGCGCTGCTGACTCACCAGGGCAAATACCAAGCGCGCGCAGCGGGTGACGTGATAGCCGCGCGTGCATGGGGCAAGCCCGTTGATCTGGCGCCGTGGGGCACCCACGTGGCGACAGCAGATCACGAAGCCGTGCCGCAGGTGGTGTTTAGTGATCCCGAGGTGACGGCGGTCGGGCTGACCGCTGCCGATGCGGCGGCTGCTGGCTATGAGACCCGTGTCGTCGACTACGACATCGCGAGCGTGGCCGGCGCCTACCTCGACCACGAGGGCTATGTCGGCAAGGCGCGCATGGTCGTCGACCAGAAGCGTCAGGTTGTGCTCGGCGTGACGTTCGTTGGCACCAACGTGAGCGAGCTGATCCATTCGGCGACCGTCGCCGTGGTGGGCGAAGTGCCCTTGGCGCGCCTCTGGCACGCGGTGCCTTCGTACCCAACGATCAGCGAGGTCTGGTTGCGGCTGCTCGAGGCGTACGGGCGTCCGGCGTAACGCTGAGTGACTCCCCGGTCACCGTAGATGACTCGCCGGTCACCGTGAGCGACTCGCGAGCGTAGAGTGCGGGGGGTGAGCAACGCGGCCCCCTTAACGGCGATCATGCCGATCAAGTCGTGGGCCGCCGGCAAGTCACGCTTGCACGCCGATCCCGAAACACGCCGCATGCTGGCGCAGGCGATCTCGCAAGACACGTTCGACGCCGTGGCTGCCTGCCCCCTGGTCGGTCGCATCCTCGTCGTCACCGGCGACGAGCACGTCGCCGCGTACGTTCTCGGCGCCCGCGTCACCGTTGTCGACGAGCCCGGTCCCAGCGAGGACGGCTTAGCCGCAGCCATCGACGCCGGCGTCGCCTGGTGTGCATCCAACGCCGCCGGCAAGCCACTCGTCGTCATCCCCGCCGACCTTCCCGCACTGACTCCTCAGGTGCTGGCTGAGACGCTGACCCAGGCGTTCGCCCACCCGTTCGCCTTCGTCCCCGACGCCTCTGGGCTTGGTACGACGCTCTTGGTAGCAACAGAGCCCGCGCTCCTCCTGCACCACTACGGCGAAGGGTCTGCACAGCGGCACATCGACGCTGGCGCCTTTCCGCTCCCCCATGCCGACCCCCGCGCACGACGCGACGTCGACACCCTGGGCGAGCTTCGCGAAGCGATGGACCTCGGAGCCGGATCACGCACCCGTGAAGCGCTCGCAGGTTGCTTCTCGACTCCCTAGCTCTCGGAGCTCAGACCTCGATGGTCGCGTCGAGTCCCAGCCCGATGGCCAAGAACTTGAGCCGCGCAGCAAGCGCTCCGGCCGCAAGCCACGACGACCGGTTCTCGAGGTGGGCAGTCACCCGGATGCGTGAACCCGTACGCGCCGCAGTCGCCAATGATGGCTCGATGCCCACCTGAGCCGAGACCAGAAGACGCTGCCACGCATCGGGCTCGGCCTCGGGAAAGCCGCGCACGTCGGGCCTGCGTTGCGCCGCAGTCAGCACGGCATCCTTGGCCCCAAGGCCGAACATGTCAGCGTTCTCCTCACGGATCAGCGCAGCCGCGCCGGGTCCGTCGTCAACACTGAACCACACATCACGAAGGCCCCGGACGATGGCGATCGGGGTGCCGTCGAGCTTCCCCGCAGCGAGTTCTGCCGCCCCGGCGATCTCGTCGGCGATCGCTGGCGCAGTGACGACCAAGGGATTGCCGTATGAGTCCACGGCGCCCGCGAACGACTCGACGGGCACGATTCCCGCACAGCCGATCGCGATATCGGTCTGCCCGATGCGCCACGCCCGGCCGGCGGTATCGGTGATGACGACGGCAACGTTGACATCCAGCGCGTCGCGCAATCCATGACGGATGGCGCGGGCATCGGCGTCGGGATCATCCGGCAACCACAGCACCCGCCCCGGCTCAGCATTGGACGCATCGATCCCCGCGGCGGCAAGCGTCAGACCGTGGTACGTCCGTACGATCTTCGTCTCGCCGCGCGTCGCGACCACGCGGTCAGTCTGGTTGTCGATGAGGGCTGTGCGATCCATGGTCGTCGAGAGCCCTGCTGCTTTGCTCACGATCTTGCTCGTCACCACCACGACGTCACCGTTGCGGAGCGTGTCACCTACGTGTTCGGCGATGAGCGTCGCCAGATCGTCACCGGCGTTGATCTCGCCGACACCGGGCACAGACCAGATCTCGATCGCCATCAGTGCGCCGGCGCTCCGATGCGACGGGCAAGTGACAGCGTGTCGACCGCGAGCTGGCGGGTCGTGACCGCGTCATTCATGTAGAGCGGCACCGCCTCCGCCGCGACTCCAGCGGCCTCAAGCGTGGCAACCGCACCGGCGTCGGCGGTGTCGACCAACCAAGCATCGAGCACTCCCCCGTCGCGGCGCGAGCCGTAGTGGAGGCCGACCGATGCTGCGCTGATCTCAATGCCGAGACCTTGAAGCAGCTGATCGGCCATGCCGCGCACCGCACCAGCCCCGATGATCGGCGAGACCCCCACCACGGGCGCCTTAGTCGCGAGCACCGCGTCGCGGATGCCGCGGACTGACAGAATCGTCCCGACCGACACGATGGGGTTGGACGGAGGCAGGATCACCACGTCCGCGCCAAGGATGGCCTCGACCACCCCCGGGGCAGGCGCCGCAGTCTCCGCGCCCTGTGCGATGACCTCGCGTACCGGCACGCTGGCCCGCAGCCGGATCCAGTACTCCTGGAAGTGGATGACCTCGCGGCCTGAGTCACCGTCGATCGCGATATGGGTCTCGACGAAGTCATCGCTCATGGGCAAGAGCGTGACGCCGGTGTCCCACCGCTGGGTGAGTCGTGCCGTCGCTTGCGAGAGCGTCTTCCCCTCGTGCAGCATCTGGGTGCGAATGATGTGTGTGGCGAGGTCCCGGTCGCCGAGCCCGAACCAGGTCGGCTCGGCTCCGTATGCGGCGAGCTCCTCCTTGACCTGCCAGGACTCGTCGGTGCGGCCCCAGCGGCGTTCGGGGTCAATGCCGTTACCGAGGGTGTACATCACCGTGTCGAGGTCGGGGCAGATCCGCAGCCCGAACAGCCAGATGTCGTCGGCCGTGTTGGCAATCACCGTGATCTCGTCGTCGGGCCCCAACGCGGCCTTCAAGCCCTCGATGAACCGGGCGCCGCCGATTCCGCCTGACAGCACTGTTATCCGCATAGACTCATTCTGCCCCTAGGCAAGTGCGGAGGCGGCGACGCGTCCATACAGCGTCGTGCGCTGCGCCGCTGGACGACCGGCGAGTGTAGCCATCTGCTCGAGCTCTTCGATCGACTTGCGTGACCCGTTGGTGCTGCCAGCCATGCGGCTGATGGTCTCCTCCATCAAGGTGCCACCGAGGTCGTTGACACCGCCGTTGAGCACCTGGGTGCACAGGTCGGGGCCGAGCTTGACCCATGAGCACTGGATGTTGTCGATGAGGCCGTGCAGCATGATGCGCGCGACCGCGTGCACCGCTCGGTTGTCGCGCGCGGTCGGCCCTGGACGGGCGACACCGGCCAGGTAGATCGGCGAGCTCTGATGCACGAACGGCAGCGGCACGAACTCGGTGAACCCGCCGGTCTCCCGCTGGATGTCGGCGAGCGTACGGATGTGTTTGACCCAGTGGCCGGGATGGTCGACGTGGCCGTACATCATCGTCGAGGTCGTGGGCAGGCCGATCTGGTGGGCCGTCTTGATGACCTCGATCCACTGCGCGGTCGGGAGCTTGCCCTTGGTGAGGACCCAACGGACATCGTCGTCGAGGATCTCCGCAGCGGTGCCGGGGAGTGAGTCGACGCCGGACTCTTTGGCCTTGATGAGGAAGTCACGGATCGAGAGGCCTGTGCGCATCACGCCATTCATGACCTCCATGGGGCTGAACGCGTGGACGTGCAGGCTGGGCGCTCGCTTCTTGACCTCGCCGGCGATGTCAAAGTAGGCGGTGCCTGGCAGGTCTGGATGGATGCCGCCCTGCATGCAGACCTCGGTCGCGCCGACCTCGACCGCCTCGAGAGCACGGGTGCCGATCTCGTCGAGCGAGAGCGTGTAGGCGTCGGCGTCGGTGCGGCGCTGAGCAAACGCACAGAACCGGCAGCCGGTGTAGCAAACATTGGTGAAGTTGATGTTGCGGTTGACGATGTAGGTGATCTCGTCGCCCACCGCCTCGCGACGCAAGGCGTCTGCGAACGCGGTCACGGCCTCGAGCCCCGCACCCTCGGCCGTCATCAGGGTGAGCGCGTCAGCCTCGGAGAGGTCACTCGGCCCACGCTCGGCCGCGCGCAGCGCAGCAGCGACGGCATCCTGACCGATCAAGGCGGGCCCCGAGCCGGCTTCGGCCTTGACCTTGTCGCGCAGGACAGACCAGTCGCCGTAGACGTCTTCGAAGTCGCTGCGGCGGTCAGACGTGCGGCCCGTGGTGTCGACCTCGACGTGCAGCTCGGTGCGGCCCTGCGACAGCCAGCCCTGGTCGGCCGACCAGCCCCCGTCGGGCTCCTGCCAAGGCAGGCCCACGGGTTGAGCGTCGGGATTGGCAAGGCCATCAGCGCCGGCGAGCGCCGAGACGTGGGGTATGAGACGCGGATCGAGCCACGGCTCCTCGAGGTAGGGCGGGTGAGCGGTGAGGCGCTCGCGGAGCGCAAAGCCGTTGTCGGCGCAGATGCGGGTCAACGAGTCGATCTGCGGCCAGGGGCGCTCGGGGTTGACGTGATCGGGGGTCAGCGGGCTGACGCCGCCGAAGTCGTCGATGCCCGCTTCGATGAGCCGACGGCACTCGGCGAGGTCGACAAGGTTGGGCGGGGCTTGAATGCGTACGCCAGGACCCATGACGACGCGCGTTGTGGCGATTGCGGCGAGGTACTCGTCAAGCTCGGCGTCGGGGGTGAACCGCATCGCCGTGTCGTCCTTGGCGCGGAAGTTCTGGATGATGACTTCTTGGATCGAACCGTAGGCGCGTGCGAGGCGACGCAGCTCGAAGATGCTCTCCACACGGTCCTCAGGAGTCTCTCCGATGCCGATCAACAGGCCCGTGGTGAACGGAACGTTGAGACGACCCGCGTCCTCGAGGACCTGAATGCGTACGGCCGGATCTTTGTCGGGACTCTTGTAGTGCGCTTGGCCTTTTTCCTCGAAGAGCCGACGGCTAGTCGTCTCGAGCATCATGCCCATCGAGGGCGCGACTGGCTTGAGACGAGACATCTCCTGCCAGCTCATCACTCCTGGGTTGAGATGCGGCAGCAGGCCGGTTTCCTCGAGGACCCGGATCGCCATCGCGCGCACATATTCGAGCGTCGTTTCATAGCCGGCTTCCTCGAGCCAGACCGCGGCCTCGGGCCAGCGGTCCTCGGGACGGTCGCCGAGCGTGAAGAGCGCTTCCTTGCAGCCCAACGCGGCGCCTTCGCGGGCGATCGCGAGGATCTCGTCGGGTGAGAGGTACGGCGATGACAGCTTGCCGGGGATCGTGACGAAGGTGCAGTAGTGGCAACGGTCGCGGCAGAGACGCGTCAGAGGGATGAAGACTTTCTTGCTGTAGGTGAGGGTGCCCGGCCGCCCCAAGGACTCAAGGCC
>JAOPXA010000177.1 GCA_025965395.1 Nocardioidaceae bacterium
TCTTGGCGTGGTGGTGGAGCTAGTTGATGTCCTTGATCGTCTTCGTGCCCTTGCGCTTGAGGGTTGAGGCGTAGACGGTGAGGGTCCACTTGCCCTTGGAGACCGATGTGGGGAGCTTGATGCTCACCTTGACTTTGCCCTTCTTGTTGGCAACCCCGGTGTAGAGCTCGTCGCCCATGTTCTCGCCGCCGATCCCAATGCCGACCGCTTCGCCGGGCTCAAGACCCTTGGTCTTGATGGTGATCGTGGACTTCTTCTTCGCGGTGGACGGTGCCTTGATCGTGAGCTTCAGTTTGGGCAGCTTCGCGGCCACGACGAGGCTGTGTGTCGAAGCGGTGGCCGACGACTCGGCATTGGCCGGACCTAACAGCAGGACGGGCGAGACCATCGTGGCAGCGATGATCAGGGCAATACGTTTCAAGGGATTTCCATTCGATTGAGCTCGGCCGGTTTCCCACCCCGAGCGCCACAGTGTTCCCCCAGCATGGGTGACGGATCTCGTTTACATCGGCAAACGTTGAAATCTTCTAGATCTTCTCGCGGGCGGAGCAATACTCTCTCGCGGGCGGTGAAATAGTTGCTCCTCGGCGGGGTGGTGGGGTGTCCGGTGGGTGAGACGCGTCGAGGCACCGGGTGCGCGCTGCATACTGTTTCGAGCATGGGGACTTCGCTCGAGCTCGATCACCTTCGCACGCTGGTGGCGATCGCCGAGTGCGGCGGGTTCGGCAAGGCCGCCGCGGTGCTGCACATCAGCCAGCCCGCCCTCAGCCAGCACGTACGCATCCTTGAGCGCAGCCTGAAGCGCAAGCTCTTCGTCAAGGACGGTCGGGGCGTGAAGTTCACGGTGGCCGGTGAGGAAGTGTTGGCCGAGGCCCGGCAGATCCTGGCGGCGCATGACCAGGCGGTCTCGCGTCTGGTGGGGGAGACGGAGAAGGTCGTCGTTCTTGGCTCCAGCGAGCACTTCGCCCCGCAGGTGCTGCCCGAGATGATTCGGGTTTTCCACGAGACATTCCCGCACGTCACGACGCGTTTCGAGATTGGTCGCACCACGCACCTCATCGATGCGGTCGACAAGGGAAGCGTCGACTTCGCCTTCATCTTGGCCTCTCGCGGCAACGAGAGTGGCCGCGAGATCGGCCGGCTTCCGCTCAAGTGGTTCGCCGCCCCCGACTGGACGCCACCCACCGACGGAGAGCCCTTTGCCCTTGTGGCCTTCGATGAGCCCTGCGCGCTCCGCGAACGCGCTACCGCGGCTCTCGTTGCGCTCGGCAGTCGTGTCACGGTCGCAGGTCAATCGGGGATGCTTGAAGGTGTGCTCGCCGGCGTACGCGCTGGGTTGGGCGTCGCGCTTCTACCCGACGTCGACGGCGCCCCCCATGGCCTGGTTGCCCGTGACGACCTCCCTGAGGTGGGCTCAGCCGGCGTCAACATACTGACGCGACGCGGTCTTGACGCCGATATCGAGCTGGCCACCGTCGACGCGGGCGAGGCGTTCTTCGAGCTGCGTCGGCTTCAATCGCTCGACCTTGCGGGCTAGCGCCGATCCGATAGCCCACCGCTATGGGAATCCATGAGCAAGAACTCTTGGACCCGCTCCACCCCTGAGCACTAGCGTGAATAGCGTGAACACAACTGCTGCTTCCGTCCCGTCGGTCACGCTCCGCTGTTGTTGTCCCAACTGCTGACAACCGCGACCACCTAGTCGCTTCAGCACCTTCGCTTGAGCCCGCGTCGAGGCACTTTTGGCCCGTCCGCCACCTCATACCTGCCTGGCCAAACCCGCCCTCCCCTACCGTCATTCGTAAGGAAATCCATGACCGTCGAGTTCATCAGCGCCATTAACGTGAACGAGTCGAACGAGCTCAACCGCATCGCCAAGCCCGAGATCGACCCAGCGTTCTTCCGCCGCTACGTCAACGCGCTCGAGGACGCTGCGTTCGACTACACGCTCGTCCCGTATGTGTCGTCGTTCCACGACCCGTTCGGCATCGCCAACGCGATCGTCCAGCGCAGCGAGCGGATCAAGCCGATCGTCGCACTCCGCCCCAACACCATCTACCCAACCGTCGCCGCCAAAGCGCTGGCCACGCTCGATCAGTTCGGGCGCACCGACGACGGCCATGGCCGGGCGGTCGTGCACTTCATCTCCGGCGGCAACGACCGGGAGCAGGCGCGTGAGGGCGACTTCACGACAAAGGACGAGCGCTATCGCCGCACAGCCGAATACATTGACATCCTCCGCAAGGTCTGGACGAGCGAGGCACCCTTCGATCACGAGGGCGAGTTCTACCGCTTCCAGGACTTCTTCAGCGCGGTCAAACCAGTCGGCGACTCGATCCCGATCTCCGTCGGCGGATCGTCCGCGGAGGCCTACCAGGTCGGCGGATCGCGTGGCGATATCTTCGGCCTGTGGGGTGAGCCTCTTGCTGACACCAAGGACCAGATTGACAGGATCCGTGCCGAGGCCGTGGCCGCCGGGCGCAGAGACTCGCCCCGTATCTGGGTGACCTTCCGCCCGATCATCGCGGCGACCGAAGAGCTCGCCTGGGAGAAGGCATACGGAATCCTCGGCGCGCTGCAAGGTGGCACCGTCTTCGAAAAGTCGTTCAGGATTCGTGCCGAGGGCTCGGTGCCGCAGAATGTCGGGTCGCAGCGTCTCCTGAATATTGCGTCCCGCAAGGACGTCCATGATCGCGCGTTGTGGACACCGACCGCTTCGGCCACCGGCGCTTTGGGTGCGTCGACCGCGTTGGTCGGCACGCCGGAGACCGTCGCCGCTGCCATCCTCGACTACGTCGACCTTGGCGCCGATCTGGTGTCTATCCGCGGATACGACAACCTCGACGACCTCATCGACTACGGCCGGTATGTGTTGCCACTTGTGCGCCAGGAATTCGCACATCGCGAAGTCACCGGCAAGCGCGGCAACCTACAGAGCGATCACCTCGGCGCTCTCTCGCCTGACTTCGACTTGGCCAGCATCGCGCCGACGTTCGAAAGGACCCCCGCATGAGCACCATCCCCCCGACTGCTTCACCCACGGCCGAGTTCATCAGCCTGACCAACACCAATCCATCGACCGAGCTCAACCCGGTGCCTTCGCGCGGTATCGACCTGCCGTACTTCCGGAAGTACGTGCGTTCGCTCGAAGAGAGCGGGTATGACTATACGTTGATTGGCTACGGCGCGGGCACGGCGGACTCGCTCACGGTCGCTTCCGCAGTCGGGCAGCTCACCGAACGCCTCAAGCCGATCGTCGCGCTCCGACCCAACACCAGCTTCCCCTTGGTGGGCGCACAGAAGCTCGCGACGCTCG
>JAOPXA010000001.1 GCA_025965395.1 Nocardioidaceae bacterium
CGACGTAGTCGTTGATGTTGAACGCATTGGCGTCGTCACTCAAGAGGCCGACGCTGGAGTTGATCGCGTCGTCGACGCCGAAGACACCCAGGACCACCCACAGGATGCTGACGGCAACGAAGGTGACCACGGCAATGGCGATCGACAGCGCAAACGCAATCTTGGTCACGGACCACGGATTGACCGAGATCATCGTCAGACGGGCCTCGCGCCTGCTGGGCCCGGCCGGCTCGTCTAACTCGTCTAGCTCGTCAAACTCCGACGTGTCCGAGGCAACAGGGGCCACCGCAGCGACCGGCGGGATCGGCGTGGGTTCAGCGACCTTGACGTAGTCACCAGCAGTCATCGGCTTGGGCGGGGAATCCAGATCCGGCTCGTCGATCTCGAAGTCGCGAGCAACGATGGCGGTGGGTTCCGGCTCCGCGGGAGCCTCTTCGACGAGTATGGGCTCCTCGACGGCGGCGGGCTCGTCCACGACAACCGGGGCGCGCCCTTCCTTGACCGCCGAAGCCGTCTTGGCCGAACTGCCGTTCTGGCCGGTGGGCTTGGCGATCTTGGGGATCACTTGCGTGGACTCGCTGTCAGCCGCAGTAGCGCCACGAGGCGCATCTGGCTTCTCGGGTGTCTCATCGCTCACGGTGTGTCACCTTCGTCGGGATTCGGGGAAGTTTCGGTGGACTCGTCTTCGTCTGACAGCCGCTCTGCGTTGCGCGCAATGACCACGACGCGATCATCCGTGCCCTTGAACTTCACAAAGCTCACTCCCATCGTGCCACGACCTGTCGGATTCACCTCAGTGACGCGGCTGCGAGTGATCTGTCCGTTGGCGGTCACCGAGATGACGTCATCGGCATCGGTGAGCACGAGGCCGCCGACGAGAACGCCCCGGTTATCTGACATCTGCATCGCCTTGATACCGATTCCGCCCCGGCCTTGCAGGCGATAATCATTGATCGTGGTGCGCTTGGCGAATCCGCCATCCGTCACGGTGAAGACATACTGCGTGGGTGCGTCGTCGTCGTCGGTATGAGCACCGATGACGGACATCGAAAGAAGTTCGTCACCTGTGCGGAACTTCATACCGGTGACGCCGGACGTCGCGCGGCCCATCGGACGCAGTTGATCATCGTCGGCGCGGAAGCGCACGGCCTGCGCCTTGCGCGAGATGAGCAAGATGTCATCCTCGGCGTTGACCAGCTCGGCACCGATCAGTTCGTCGTCCTCGTCGCGAAAGTTGATCGCGATGACGCCGGCTTGGCGGGGGCTGTTGTAGTCCGCGAGACGCGTCTTCTTGACGAGGCCCTTGCGGGTGGCGAGCACGAGGTAGGGAGCCGACTCGTAGTCGCGGATCGCGAGAACCTGAGCGATCTCTTCGTCGGGCTGGAACGACAAGAGTCCTGCGACGTGACCGCCCTTTGCGTCGCGCGCAGCCTCGGGGAGGTTGTATGCCTTGGTGCGATAGACCCGACCCGCCGTGGTGAAGAACAGGATCCAGTGGTGGCTGGTCGTCGAGAACATCTGGTTGACGAGGTCGTCACCGCGAAGCGATGCACCACGCACGCCTTTGCCGCCACGGTTCTGGATGCGGTAGAGGTCGGTCTTGGTGCGCTTGGCGTAGCCACCACGCGTGATGGTGACGACGACCTCCTCGTCGGGGATGAGGTCTTCCATGGAGAGGTCACCATCGGCGGGGATGATCGTGCTGCGACGGTCGTCGCCGAACTTCTCGCCGATCGCGGCGACTTCCTCGGAGACTATGGTCCGCTGGCGCTCCGGACGAGCGAGAATGTCCTCATAGTCCGCGATCTTGAGCTCTATCTCGGCCAACTCGTCAATGGTCTTCTGACGCTCGAGAGCCGCCAGACGGCGCAGTTGCATCTCGAGGATGGCGCGCGCCTGGAGCTCGTCGATAGTGAGTAGCTCGATAAGACCGTCACGTGCGTCCTCCACCGTCGGGCTGCGACGAATCAGCGCGATGACGTCGTCTAATGCGTCGAGAGCTTTGACGAAGCCGCGCAGCAGGTGGGCGCGCTCTTCAGCCTCATTGAGGAGGTAGCGCGTCCGCCGCTGAATGACCTCGATCTGGTGGGTGATCCAGTTGCTGATGAACTGGTCAAGCGTCAGGGTGCGCGGCACGTCGTCGACGAGCGCGAGCATGTTGGCCGAGAAGTTCGACTGGAGCTCGGTGTGCTTGTAGAGGTTGTTGAGCACCACGCGCGCGACGGCGTAACGCTTCAGCTTGATGACAAGGCGACGACCCACGCGCGACGACGACTCGTCGTTGACGTCGGCAATGCCCTGCACCCTGCCCGAGAGGGTCAGCTCAGCGATCTTCTGCGAGAGGTTGTCGGGGTTGACTTGGTACGGCAATTCCTTGACGACAAGGCTGATGGTGCCGCGGCCATCCTCTTCCAGCTCGACAACCGCACGCATCGGGATGGATCCACGACCCGTGCGATACATGTCTTGGATGCCGCTGGTGCCGACGATCAGCCCGTTGGTCGGGAAGTCGGGGCCCTTGATGCGCTCGATGAGCGCCTCGAGAAGTTCTTCGCGACTTGCCGTCGGGTTGGACAGCGCCCACTGCACGCCCTCGATGACCTCGCGCAGGTTGTGCGGAGGGATGTTGGTGGCCATGCCCACCGCGATGCCGGCGGAGCCGTTGACCAAGAGGTTGGGGAACCGCGCCGGGAGCACGACAGGCTCTTGCGAGCGACCGTCGTAGTTGGGCTTGAAGTCGACAGTGTCCTTGTCGATGTCGCGCACCATCTCCATGGCGATCGGGGCGAGGCGGCACTCGGTGTAACGCATGGCGGCCGCGCCATCGTTGCCCGGCGAGCCGAAGTTGCCCTGGCCCGCGACCATCGGCGCGCGCATGACCCACGGCTGCGCCAGGCGCACCAGGGTGTCGTAGATCGCGGTGTCGCCGTGCGGGTGATACTGACCCATCACGTCACCGACGATGCGGCTGCACTTGGAGAAACCGCGGTCGGGCCGGTAGCCGCCGTCATACATCGCGTAGAGCACGCGGCGGTGCACCGGCTTGAGGCCATCGCGTACGTCGGGCAGTGCTCGCGACACGATGACGCTCATCGCATAGTCGATGTAGGAACGCTGCATCTCGACCTGAAGCTCGACAGGCTCGATCCGGTCGTGCTGCGGAGGGGTGGTGTCAGTCACTGTTCAGGCCTTAAATGTCGAGGAAGCGTACGTCTTTGGCGTTGCGCTGGATGAAGGACCGTCGCTCGGCGACATCCTCGCCCATCAGGATGGTGAAGATCTCATCGGCCACGGCGGCATCGTCGAGGGTGACCTGGCGCAAGATGCGCCCGGCCGGGTCCATCGTGGTGTCCCACAACTCGTTGTCGTTCATCTCGCCGAGACCCTTGTAACGCTGGACCGGGGCTTCCTTGGGCAGACGACGACCCGCTGCCTCGCCGGCCTCGAGGAGACCGTCGCGCTCGCGGTCGCTGTAGGCAAGCTCGGCGGGAGCATTGCTCCACTTGATCTTGTAGAGCGGTGGCTGTGCGAGGTAGACATAGCCACCATCGATGAGCGGCTTCATGAAGCGGAAGAGCAGCGTCAGGAGCAGCGTCGAGATGTGCTGACCGTCGACGTCAGCATCGGCCATCAGGATGACCTTGTGATAGCGCAGCTTGCTGATGTCGAAGTCGTCGTGCACGCCGGTGCCGAGCGCGGATATGATCGCCTGAACCTCGGTGTTCTGGAGGATCCGGTCGATGCGCGCCTTCTCGACGTTGAGGATCTTGCCACGGAGAGGCAAGATCGCCTGGGTGCGTGGATCGCGCCCGCCCTTGGCAGAGCCGCCAGCGGAGTTGCCCTCGACGATGAAGATCTCGGACTCCTCGGCGTTCTTGGACTGACAGTCCGCGAGCTTGCCGGGGAGGCCGCCACCACCAAGAAGTCCCTTGCGGCGGGTCAAGTCGCGCGCCTTGCGAGCGGCCATACGAGCGGTCGCGGCATCGATGCTCTTGCGCACGATCGTCTTGCCCTCTTGCGGGTTCTGCTCCAACCAGGCGCCCAGCTCGTCGTTGACGACGGTCTGCACATACGAACGTGCCTCAGTGTTGCCCAGCTTGGTCTTGGTCTGACCCTCGAACTGCGGCTCTTCGAGCTTGATCGAGATGATCGCGGTGAGGCCCTCGCGGATGTCGTCGCCGGTGAGGCGATCTTCCTTCTTCTTGATCAGCCCCTCCTTCTCGGCGAAACGGTTGACCGTGTTGGTGAGCGCGGCGCGGAAGCCCTCTTCGTGCGTGCCGCCCTCGTGGGTGTTGATGGTGTTGGCGAAGGTGTGGACCGACTCGGTGTAGCTCTCGTTCCACTGCATGGCGAGCTCGAGACTCAGCCCGCTCTTCTCGTTCTCCACGTCGATCGCGATGACGTCGCGGTGGATCGGCGACTTGCCCCGCACATTGATGTGGTTGACGTAGTCGACGAGGCCGTTGTCGTAGCGGAATCGACGCTCGCGCGACGACGTGGACTGCACGGCCGTGTTGGACTCGTCAGCCACCTCGATCGCGAGCGGATCGATCGCGGCCGCCTCTTCCTCCTCGGTGCGCGCGCGCTCGTCACGGATGACCAGCTCGAGACCCTTGTTGAGGAAGGCCATCTCGCGGAATCGCGTGACCAATGTTTCGTATGAGTAGGTCGTCGTCTCGAAGATGTCTTCGCTTGCGTAGAACGTCGTCGTCGTGCCGGTCTCGTCGGTGGCTTCGTTGCGCACAAGCTCAGCGTCGGGCACACCGTAGGTGAAGGACTGGGTCCAGCGGTAGCCGTCGCGACGCACCTCGACATACAGACGCGTCGACAACGCGTTGACCACGGAGACGCCGACGCCATGCAGACCGCCGGAGACCTTGTAACCGCCACCGCCGAACTTGCCGCCAGCGTGCAGCGAGGTCAAGACGAGCGTCACGGCCGGGATCTTCTCGATCGGGTGCTCATCGACCGGGATGCCGCGGCCATCATCGATGACGCGCACGCCACCATCGGCGAGCAGCGTGATGTCGATCGTCGAGCAGTAGCCGGCAAGCGCTTCGTCGACGGAGTTGTCGACCACTTCGTAGACCAGGTGGTGAAGGCCTCGTTCGCCCGTCGATCCGATGTACATACCCGGACGCTTACGGACCGCTTCAAGGCCTTCGAGGACCTGAATATTGCTTGCGTCGTAAGAAGTAGGGGTTCTGTCTGGTGCGGGAGTGGTCGTCACGCGCGCGCGGCCTCCTGAGCTGTATGTGCGGAAGGGCCACGTGCGGATAAGTCGCGCGATGACCCGTATCGTCTAGTATAGCGCGCCACGTGCCTCTACTGAGGTTACCCACAGTCTGGGACGCGACATTTCCGAGCCAGAGTGTGCTTGAGAGGCCCAGGAATGGCTCCGAGGGCCATTCTTGGCCCGGGGATGAATATCCCCTTTGGTCCGGTGGGGTGTTCGGCCGTCAGATCGGCGATTCGCACGTGTGCTCTTGACCCGACCTGGCACGGTAGTGGGGTGACTCTCTTGACCCAGCGATCCCGTCTGTCCTGGACGGCCTTCCTCACCTTCGCGGCGTCGGTCGCGGTCGCCGCCCTGGGGTCTTATGGTGCTTTGTCGACACGGTCTGGTCAAGACCTCGATGTATGGGCGACCGACGCCTTGTATGCCCGACGTGACACGGTCACGCAGATCTTGAGCTTCCTCGGCTACGTGTCGATCGGCTCGGCCGTGCTGGCGTTAGCCGCGTGCTTCTTCTTCGGAGCCGTGCGCGGGAAGCTCATGACGGCAGTCGGGGCAGTGGTCATCGTGATCGGTGCCAATGCGACCACACAGTTGCTCAAGAAGGAAGTGCTCACGCGCGCCGATTTCGACCACGGGATCCACAACAGCCTGCCCAGCGGACACACCACCTTGGTCACGTCGCTCGTGCTGGCTTTGCTGCTCGTGGTCCCCGAGGCACTGCGGTACGTCGCGGTGTTCGGTGGCACGTTCGTCGTCACCGCCGTAGGGGCATCGACGGTGGTTGCGGGCTGGCACCGACCGGCCGACGTGATCGTGGCGCTCGCGGTGTGTCTGGCATGGGGGTCCGGTGTTGCGCTGGTGCTCGGTGCGCGTCTCGATGTGTGGCGAACCGGGTTGGCGGCGCTCGCGCTCCTCTCGTTGGCTGGCGCGGCGCTCTCCGGTGTCGGGCTCGTGGCGATCGGGGTGCGGCCCGACGAGGGATGGGCCGGATTTGTCGATGCGGCCACGGTGCTCATCGCGCTCGGCTTGTCGTCGTCGCTGGTCGTCGCACTCTTTGCCCGCATCACCCCTCGATAGCGAAACCGCAGGTTGGGTGGTACCCGCGGCTATCCGTACGTGTCGCGGGGGCCGCGCTGGCCGCGCACCGTGCGGAAGCCCTTCTTCCACGTCGGCCCGTTCGGCGCCTTGACGTTGATGCGCACGACCGTCCCGTCCCCCAACTGCTCGTTGAGCTTGGCCACGATCCGCGGCGCGAGCAGCGTGATCTGCGTGGCCCAGGCAGTCGAATCGGCCTGCACCGTCACCTCACCATCGACGTACTCGACGGGCACACAATGCTCGGCGACGTCCTGGCCCACCACCGCGGGCCATTCGGTGAAGACTCGGTGCACCGCGAGGTCCTTCTCCCAGCCCCGTTGCTGCACCAAGCGAGCCATGATGTCGGAGATCTGCTGGGGTTGGCCCGGATCAGGAAGCGTGGGTCCTCGAGACGCATCGGACGAGGGCTTGCGACGCCGAGCAGGTCGGTTAGCGGTGTTCTTGTAGGAGCGCGCGATGTCTAGGGCGAGGTAGAGACCGCTCGGGTCGTGCGGCTGGTGGGTGTCAGGCTTGTCGTCGTCACCCATCATGACGCACCTCACCGTCGGCCACCGTGAAACGCTGCCCGAGCAACTCCTCGGGCACATCGGCGGCGACCGCGGCCGTCACTAGGACTTGTTCCGCATCGGCGACCAAGTGGGCTAGTTGTTCGCGGCGACCGCGGTCAAGCTCGGCGAACACGTCGTCGAGGATGAGCACCGGGTCGTCACCATCGGCTCGCAACAACTCGAACGACGCCAGTTTCAGCGCAAGCGCGAACGACCACGATTCTCCATGGCTGGCATACCCCTTGGCCGGCATCTCGCCGAGCGTCAAGGTGACGTCATCGCGCTGAGGGCCTACCAGGGAGATGCCCCGGTCAAGCTCGTCACGGCGTCGCTCCTCGATCGCGCGAGCCAGATCCAGCGCGAGATCGGCGGGATCCTTGGATTCTCCGAGTACGCATGACGGCTTGTACGTCGCGAGGGCGCGCTGGCGATCCTGCGCCGCGCCGGCTGCCACCTGGGCGTAGGACTTGTCGAGGTAAGGCTGCAGGTCATCAAGTAGATTCAGGCGCGCGGCGAGAAGCTCGGACCCGAGCTGGCACAGGTGCTCATTCCAGACCTCGAGGGTCGAGGGAGCCTCGCCGGCCTCCCGAAAACGGCGGCCAGCGGATTTCAGCAAGGCGTTGCGCTGCTTGAGCACCCGGTCGTAGTCACTTTTGACCCCGGCCAGGCGCGGTGTCCGCAGGGCCATCAGGGCATCGAGGAAATGCCGTCGATCCGCCGGATCGCCCTTGACCAGGGCGAGGTCCTCGGGCGAGAACACCACCGTGCGCAAGATGCCCACCAGGTCGCGGGCACGCGTGAGCGGTGACTTGTTGATGCGGGCTCGGTTGGACTTGCCGGGATTGATCTCGACATCGAGCAGCGCGGTGCGACCGTTCTTGACGACGGACGCTCGTACCACGGCTTGCTCCGAACCCACACGGACCAGCGGAGTATCACTGGCGACGCGGTGCGAGCCGAGCGTGGCGAGATAGTCGATCGCTTCGACCAGGTTGGTCTTGCCCTGACCATTCGCCCCGATAAACGCCGTCGACCCCGCCTCGAGCACCACCTCCGCGCTCTCGTACGAGCGGAAGTTGTGAAGCGAGAGGGCCGCGACGTGCACGTGCTATTCCTGCTCTTTTTCCTTCATGGCGCGCACAGCGTGTCCACCAAACTGATTCCGCATCGCTGCCACGGCCTTCATAGCCGGGGACTCATCTTGTCTCGATGAGAAGCGGGCGAAGAGCGAAGCCGCGATTGCGTGCAGCGGAACGGCGTGATCGATAGCTGCCTCAACGGTCCACCGGCCCTCACCGGAGTCGTCCGCCCACCCGGCAACCTTCGAAAGTCCCTCGTCAGCGCGCAGTGCTTCGACCAGAAGGTCGAGCAGCCACGAGCGCACGACGGTGCCTTCTCGCCACGAGTCGAACACCTCAGTGACGTTATCGACCAACTCAGCCTTCTCTAGCAACTCAAAACCCTCGGCATAGGCCTGCATCATGGCGTACTCAATGCCGTTGTGAACCATTTTGGAGAAGTGACCCGCCCCGATGCGTCCGGCGTGCACAAAGCCACGTTCGCCCTCGGGCTTGAGCGCATCGAACACCGGTTGAACCTTGGCAATGTCTGAAGAGTCGCCGCCAGCCATGAGTGCGTAACCATTCTTGAGCCCCCAGACGCCCCCGCTCACACCGCAGTCGATGAAACCGATGCCAATCTTACTGAGTTCCGCGTGGTGCATCTCGTCGTCTGTCCAGCGCGAGTTGCCGCCGTCGACGATCACATCTCCCTCGCTGAGCAATGCCGACAATTCCTTGACCGTCGCACGCGTTGGTTCGCCTGCCGGAACCATCACCCAGACGACCTTCGGCGACGGAAGTGCCGCGACGAGTTCAGCCAAACTACCCACATCGGTGACATCGGGGCTGCGGTCATAGCCCGTGACGGTGACGCCCCCCAGACGGAGACGTTCGCGCATGTTTCCGCCCATTTTGCCCAGACCGACGAGACCGATGTGCATGGCTTGACCTTTCGAAGAGGATTAGTTTTGAAGGCGTACCGGCATGATGAGATACCGGAAGGCGAGATCGGGGTCGGCGCCGATCTCTTGCACACCCGCGATGGCCGCAGGCTTCGTGTGTTGGGTGAAGGCCAGGTGCACGACGGGATCGGACATGACCGAGAGCCCTTCGAGCAGGTAGGTCGGGTTGAAGCCGATGGAGATATCAGGACCTTCGACCGTCGCCTCCAGCGACTCCGATGCCTGGGCTTCGTCGCCACTGCCTGCTTCGAGGAGAACTTGACCCTCGGAAAACGTCAGGCGGACGGGGGTGTTGCGTTCGGCGACCAAGGCAACACGCTTGACCGAGTCGACGAAATCATGGGTGTTGACGTAGGCAACGGTCTCTGGCTGCGTCTGGAACAACTGGCGTACGCGCGGAAAGTCGCCCTCGAGCAGGCGCGTCGTCGTGCGGCGCGTGCCGGTGCCCACCGTGCCCTCGAAGCCGATGAGTCCATCGCCGGACTCACCCGAGGACACTGCGATCGTGACATCGCTGCCGCTGATCAGGGCCTTGGCGGTCTCCGACAGCACCCGAGCGGGCACGAGTGCGTGCGCGGAAAGGTCGCTTTGCTCTGGACTCCACTCGAGGTCGCGCAAGCTGGCGCGAAAACGGTCGGTGGCCATGAGTGAGATCGTCGATTTTTCGAGCTCGAGGCGCACGCCGGTCAGGAGCGGCAGCATCTCGTCGCGGCCTGCGGCGGCGACCGCTTGGCTCACGGCTGTGGCAAAGACGTCTGACTTGACCGAACCCGTGGCGGACGGCATTTCGGGAAGTTGGGGGTATTCGTCGACCGGCATCGTCTGAAGACTGAAGCGGGCGCTGCCACACACGACCGAGACCTTGGTGCCTTCGAGCTCTACGTCGATCGGCTTGTTGGGAAGACTCTTCGTGATGTCGGCCAGCAGTCGGCCCGACACGAGGGCGCGTCCCTCCGACGAAACTTCGGCCGGCAAGGTCGCACGCGTCGAGGTCTCATAGTCGAATCCTGACAACGTCAGACCGTCGCCACTGGCCTCAACCAGCAGGCCCGCGAGGACCGGAACACTGGGCCTGGACGGGAGACTCCGTGCGGTCCAGGCAACGGCGTCAGCCAGGATGTCGCGTTCGATGCGGAACTTCACGACGGGAGCCTTTCTTGCCTTGGGTGGGACGAAGCACAACAAATCCTGCCACGGAACTCTCTGGGTGGGTACGGCAGGTGAGTTATCCCCACAACGTGTAGTTCGTGACTTCGATGAACCATGTCGATAGATATAACTCTCGTCGTCGTCGTAGCGTGTGTGGATACTGTGGATAACCGTTGTTTGTGCAGGTGAGGGGCGTTTTTGCCCTGTGGGTGGGCGGTTGATCTACGCGGGGTCTTCTTACAAGTTCCTGTGGATGTTGGGGAGCTTGTCATCCGTCGTTCACAACGATCTGCAGCCCGTCCACGGATCGTCGAAGTTATCAACAGGTTGTTCCCCAGGTGTGTAGTCACGGAATGACCACTTAGACCTGACGTGCTTGTTGCTTGATCCGATTGGTCAGCTCACTGATCTGCTCGTAGACCTGGCGACGTTCGGCCATGAGCTTGCGGATCTTCTTGTCAGCGTGCATCACGGTCGTGTGGTCACGTCCGCCGAACTGTTGTCCGATCTTGGGCAACGACAACTCGGTGAGCTCGCGGCACAGATACATGGCGATCTGACGCGCCAGGACCAGGTCGCGGCTTCGATTGGCGCCGCAGAGCTCATCGATCGTGAATTCTGAGTACGCCGACGTCTGGGCGATGATGAGCGCCGCGGTGATGTCGGGCTCTCCACCCTCAGGTATGAGGTCCTTCAGGACTATCTGGGCGAGCGGAAGATCGACCGTCTGTTTGTTGAGGCTGGCAAAGGCCGTCGCGCGAATGAGCGCACCTTCGAGCTCACGGATGTTGGTCTGAATCTTGCTTGCGATGAACTCCATCACGTCAGCGGGGACGATGAGGCGCTCGGCAGCGGCCTTTTTGCGAAGAATCGCGATGCGCGTCTCGAGATCGGGTGGTTGGACGTCGGCTTGGAGCCCCCACTTGAACCTGCTGCTCAAGCGTTCGTCGAGGGTCTGCAGCTCCGTGGGCGGGCGGTCCGACGTGATGACGATCTGCTTGTTGGCGTTGTGGAGCGCCTCGAACGTGTAGAAAAACTCGTTCTGGGTCTGTTCCTTGCCTTGGATGAACTGAATGTCGTCGACAAGGAGAAGGTCGACGTCGCGGTAGCGGGCCCGCAGCTCGGGCTGCTTGTTCTGTTGGATCGCGTTGATGACGTCGTTGGTGAATTCTTCGGTGTTGACGTAGCGCACGCGACGCTCGGGGTAGACGCTCAGGACGTAGTGACCGATGGCGTGCAGGAGGTGGGTCTTGCCAAGCCCAGAGTCCCCCCAGATCAGCAGCGGGTTGTAGGCCTTGCCGGGATCTTCAGCCACAGCGACGGCAGCCGCGTGGGTGAATCGGTTGGATGACCCGATCACGAACCGATCGAAGGTGTAGCGAGGGTTGAGTCGAGCGCCGGCGAGGCTGCCGGGGGTGACCTCGCGGATCACCGGAGACTGGTCCCAGCTCGGAAGAAAGGTGTCTACCTCTTCTTCGTCGTCCTCCAACAGATTTGTCGATAAATCGACTTGACCGTTTTCGGTCGGGATAGGACGCGGGTCGAGGGTCGGATCGACGGTGACGCCGATGCGGATGTCGTGGCCCAAGACGGTGCTGAGGGCCGCTTCGACGCGATCGCGCACGCGTGTCTCGAGCTGCGTTCGGGTGAAGTCGTTGGGGACGGCGACGATGAGGGTGTTGCCATGGAGCGCGACGGCCTGTGCGTTGGCGAGCCAAGCACGGGAGCCAGCGGGGAGACTATCAACGGCTCGTTGCCACGGCTTGTTGAGATCTTCGTCGTGTGAGCCTTCGGGTTGCTCCCCGGTCATACATTCCTCCTAGCGTCCACATACTTTTCCACAAGGTGTGAATCGTTGATCTCGTGGCAGCGAGAATTGCTTGAGTTTCCACTGTGGAAAACGCGACTGATCGGCGACGCTAGCAGGCTGCGTCGCCAAACTTCAAGTACTTGTCCACAGGACCACATCGTGGAATCGGCAATGTCAGCGGCGTGTCGTCTCGACAGGCAACGTCCACAGGCGTAGGTATGTCAGTTTGACCCTTCGGGTGGCTGACCGTACCGTTGTTTAGTCACACGTCGTGTGACCAAGAATGTGCGACACCCGCCGCGTGCTCACAAACTTTTCGATTGTGAGCGAGCGGTGGCCGTCGATCGGCCCGAGATGAAATGGTGATTTTTCATGAGCAAGCGTACTTTCCAGCCAAACAACCGTCGTCGCTCCAAGAAGCATGGCTTCCGCCTGCGTATGCGTACGCGTGCGGGCCGTTCGATCCTGGCTTCGCGTCGCCGCAAGGGCCGCGAAAAGCTTTCTGCATAACGTTGCTCGCCCAGGCCCATCGCCTGCGCGCTCGCGATGAATTCCGCACGACCATCCGACGCGGCAGCAGATCTGCGACTTCGACCGTTGTAGTTCACGTCCTGCCTGACGCAGACACTGTCTGCCGGGCAGGTTTTGTCGTGTCCAAAGCGGTCGGCAACGCGGTGGTGCGCAACCAGGTCAAGCGCCGGTTGAGGCACCTCGTCAGCGGCCGACTGGGCGCGGTTCCGGCCGGTGCGAGCCTGGTGATCCGCGCTTTGCCCGCCTCGGCCGGTGCGAGCTCAGTGGTTCTTGGGCGCGATCTCGACGCTGCGTTGGCCAAGGCGCTGCGGCCCCGGGCGGCGCGGTGAAGTATCCGATCATCTGGTTCCTGCGGGCCTACCGCCTGTTGATCAGCCCGCTCTATGGTCAGGTGTGTCGCTATCATCCGACCTGCTCGGCCTACGCGCTTGAAGCCGTGGAGACGCATGGCGCCATTCGTGGCGTATGGCTTGCCGTGCGTCGCCTCCTACGTTGTCATCCCTGGACCGCCGGCGGTTACGATCCGGTGCCCATCAAGACCCGCTCTGAAGGAGCATAATGTTCAGTATTTTCGGCGATATCGGCAGCGCGATCCTCACGCCGCTGTACTACGCCGTCTCGGGGATTTTGCTCGTTTGGCACAACCTTTTCTCCACGTTCCTTGATGCTGATTCGGGCTGGACCTGGGCGCTGTCGATCGTGGGTCTCACGATCACGATCCGTATCCTCCTGATCCCGCTGTTCGTCAAGCAGATCAAGTCGAGCCGCAACATGCAGTTGTTGCAGCCACAGATCAAGGAATTGCAGAAGAAGTACGCTCACGACCGCGAGAAGCTCACTCAAGAGCAGATGAAGCTCTGGAAAGAGACGGGAACCAACCCGTTTGCGTCCTGTCTGCCCATTTTGCTGCAGATGCCGATCTTCTTCGCCTTGTTCCGGGTGATCGACCAGTCCGCAAAGTATGACCCCGCCACGGACGGCACGTTCAAGAAGGGGTTCATGGACTCTGCGGACGCGACGTCGCTCTCGCAGGCCAAGCTCTTGGGCGCCCGCATCGCCGATACTTTCGTCAACAGCACCGCCACCGAGACGAAGATTCTCACGATGACGCTCGTGATCGTCATGTGCGCGACTCAGTTCACGACGCAACGCCAACTGATGACCAAGAACATGCCGGCGGACGCGATGAGCGGCCAGTACGCGCAGCAGCAGAAGATGCTTCTCTACATCCTCCCGATCGTTTTTGCCGTCGGCGGTGTGGCGTTCCCGCTTGGTGTGCTCTTCTACTGGACCACATCGAACTTCTGGACCATGGGTCAGCAGCTTTTCGTGATTCGGAACAATCCGGTGCCGGGCACACCCGCGTTCAAGGCCAAACAGGAGCGCGACAAAGCGCGAGGTAAGAACATCGTGATCGATCCTCCGAAAGCCACTCCGCCGGTCGAGCCCCCCAAGCCGCGACAGCAGCCCAAGAACCAGCCCCGCAGCCAACGCAAGCCCCCCAATCCGAACGCCCCGAAGAAGCCCAAACCCAAGACGAATCCTCCGGGCGGCAGCACGAAAGGTGACAAATCGTGAGCAACGACAACACGATCGAGCACGTAACAGAAGATGCTGACCACGTGGATGACCACGCATCTCTCTCCGTAGACGCTGCAATTCCAGCAGATTCCGATACCGAGGACGATTCGAAGCCCGCGCGTCCTTCTCGCGTCGAACGCCTCGAAGCCGAAGGCGACGCAGCCGCTGATTTCTTGGAAGAACTTCTCGATATCGCCGATTTCGATGGTGATATCGATATGGATGTCGAGGGGGATCGCGCTTCGGTCTCCATCGTTGGAGGCGACCTTCAGGACCTCGTGGGTCGTGACGGTGACGTCCTCGATGCTCTTCAGGAGCTGACTCGCTTGGCTGTTCTGCGCGAGACCGGCGAGCGCAGCCGTCTGATGCTGGACATCGCCGGCTTTCGTGCGACCCGCAAAGGGCAATTGGTCGAGGTTGCCGAGAAGGCCATCGCTCACGTGAAGGCCGAGGGTGCTCCCCTCGATCTGGATCCCATGACTCCCTTCGAGCGCAAAGTGGTGCACGACGTGGTGGCCGCCGCTGGGCTCTCGAGCGAATCTCACGGCACCGAGCCCCGTCGCTACGTGGTGGTTGTCCCCTCCTCGTGAGCGATGTTTCACGTGAAACAGTCCCGCTCCCCGAGGCGCTCCATGGAGCGGCAGCAGAGCTTCTTGGGCCCTATCTGCCCGAAATGGAGCGATTCGCCGCCCACCTAGCGGGTTCAGGTGTCGAACGCGGGCTTATTGGCCCTCGGGAAGTGCCACGGCTCTGGGAGCGTCACCTCCTCAACTGCGCTGTGGTTGCTCCACGAATCCCCCAGGGTGCTTCGGTCGCCGACGTAGGCTCTGGGGCTGGTCTCCCAGGATTGGTGTGGGCTTTGATGCGCCCTGACCTGTCCATGACCTTGATCGAACCCCTGCAGCGTCGGACGATCTTCCTGTCCGAGGTCGTCGACGACCTCGGGCTGGGTGACCGCGTGACGGTGT
>JAOPXA010000008.1 GCA_025965395.1 Nocardioidaceae bacterium
CGTGGGCAAACTTGTTCACACGGGTCGAGCCGACGAGCCCGGCATGCGCCAGATCGTCGAAGACACCTACTTCGGTAACCGCGCCACCACCGTGTAGGAGACACCGCGGGTTGAGCGAAACTTTCGCTCAACCTGCGGAATGCGCTTTAGGCGATGAGCTGGGCCTGCATGCCGCGGATGATGGCTTCGGCGTCATTCATGATCGTGTCGACGACTTCTTGGCAGCTGGCGACCTCGTGGATGAGGCCTTGGGCTTGGCTGGCCCACCACATACCGTCCTCCATGTTGCCCTTCTGGAGCACTTCCTCACGGCCGCGCAGGCCCGAGGCGAGATGAGCGACGTCAGCGAACGTCGCGCCGGGCTCACGCGAGAGGCGAGCGATCTCCTCGGAGATCGAGTTGCGCGCCACGCGAGAGGTGTTGTTGAACTCGCGGAAAACGATCTGGGTGGCCAGTTCGTTGTTCTTGACGATCTGCTGCTTGACGTTCTCGTGCACGGGTGCCTCGGTCGTGGCGATGAAACGCGTGCCCATGTTGACCGCCGAAGCGCCCAGAGCCAGTGCGGCCGCCAGCCCTTGGCCGTCAGCGATGCCGCCGCTGGCGATCACGGGGATCGTCAGCTGGCGCACGGCTGCCGGGATGAGGATGAGTCCGGGAATGTCATCGTCACCGGGGTGGCCAGCGCACTCGAAGCCGTCGATGCTGATCGCGTCAACGCCAATCGACTCGGCCTTGATCGCGTGTCGCACCGAGGTGGCCTTGTGGATCACCTTGATGCCCGCGGCCTTGAAGGCCTCCATGTGAGGGGCGGGGTTGCTGCCTGCGGTCTCCACGATCTTGACGCCCGACTCGGCGATCACTTGGCGGTACTCGTCATACGGCACGGGGACGATGGTCGGCAGGATCGTGAGATTGATCCCGAAAGGCTGGTCGGTCATGCTCTGGCACCGCTGGATCTCCTTGCTGAGCAGCTCCGGCGAGCCGGGCGTCAGCGCGGTGAGCAGACCTAGCGCGCCAGCATTGGCCACCGCGGCGATGAGGTCGGCGGTGCCGACACCCGTCATGCCTCCGCAGAGGATCGGGTGCTTGATGCCGAATGTCTCGGTGAACTCAGTTTTCAACACGAAGGTGCCTCCCGGCGGTCTGGTCGGCCCGGATGTCGAGCCATGTGGTGCTGATGTCTAGGCGCCTGTCCAGCGAGGCGTGCGCTTCTCGGCGAAGGCGGCAGGCCCTTCCTTGGCGTCGGCGGTTGCCATCATGCGGTGATTGGCGTCGAGGTTCGCTTGCCATACGGCGGCGTCCCACTCGGTGTCGAGCGCCCACGCCTGATAGGCAAGCTTCTTGGTGGTCTGCACCGAGAGCGGCGCGTTGCTGGCGATCTTGATGGCCAGCGCGCGTGCGGTCGGGAGCAGGTCTTCGGCGGGAACGACATCGTTGACGAGTCCCCAACGCAGGGCTTCATCCGCGCTCATCCTGTCGCCCGTGAGGAGGTACCGCATAGCAACCCTCATGGGCATCTGACGTGGCAGGCGAATCGCACCGCCGCCGCCGGGGAAGATGCCGCGGGTGACCTCGGGCAGACCCAGGAACGCGGCTTCGCTGAGGATGGCCAGGTCGCACGCGAGCATGAGTTCCGTGCCGGCACCGAGGGCGAGTCCGTTGACGGCTGCGATGACGGGTTTGGCGACGAAGCGCTCTGAAAAGCCGAGCATCCCCCACTCGGGGTGCTCGGGAATGTCGACCGGATCTCCGGCGGCGATCGCTTTGAGGTCGACACCTGCGCAGAAGGCGCGGCCCGTGCCAGTGACGATGGCGACATGGCTGTCGGGGTCTGCCTCAAACGCGAAGAGCGCGGCCGAGAACTGAACGGCCATGTCGGACGAGATCGCATTCAGCGAACCTGGACGGTTGAGGGTCATGGTAAAGATGCCGTCTGACTTCTCGACGATGACGACAGGCTCGGAAACCTCGGGGGTGCTCACGGCGGTGTCCTTCGCTTGATCAGATTGCATACATTTACGTATATGTCTGACTATAGCGCGCGTCTGCGCCGGAGTTCAATGCTTCGGAATTCCCTGAACCCGGTATAGATAGATCATTTGATACTTTGAGACCGATCGCCCACAGAAACGAGTCCGCATGAGGTACGACCTAGAGTTCGTCAACATCCCAAACTCCATCCATCAGGTAAGCGCGAAGTATGCCGACATGCTCGCGATTGTCGATGATGGTCTGGAGTGGGACTACGCGGAACTGGACCGGCAGATGCTCCGTGCGATTCGCGCAGCGATGGCCTGGGGGATCAAGCCGGGAGACCGGATTGGGGTCTACTCCACCAACTCCGCGCGCTTCATCCTGGCGGCTCTGGCGATCCAGGGCGCGGGCGGGATCATGATCCCGCTCAACACGCGATTCAAGCCGGACGAGATTGCCTACATCCTTGAGCGCGGCGGTGCGAGCGGGCTCATCGCCGAGGCTCCGCTCCAGGGTCGACACTATGTAGAAGCCCTCCGCGAGTCCGCGCCCGACCTCGAAGCCATCAAGCACGTCATCACGATTGACGACCTTGATCTCGAAGACTGCACCACGTGGACCGACTTCCTGGCGCTGTCCGACCAGGTTTCTGAGGCGGACGCGTTGGCCTCGATCGAAGCGATCAAGCCCGACGACGTGTCAGATGTCCTGTTCACCTCCGGCACCACGGGATACCCCAAAGGGGTGCCGTTCACGCACGCCCAGTCTCTCCGTGGCTATGGCGATATTGGGACGCGTTTCGGCTATGGCGCCGGCGACAAGCTGTTGCTCATACCGCCGTTCTTCCACGCGCTTGGCTACAAATCCGGTTGGTTCGCCGCGCTGCTCAAGGGGTCGGTCGTCCTGCCGGAGAGGGTCTTCGACTCGCTGCACATGATCGAGCGCATCCAGAACGAAAAGGTCACGATGATGATCGGGCCGCCCACCGTGTTCAACGACTTGCTCAACATGGCGAACCGCGACGACTTCGACATCTCTTCGCTGCGTCTGGTGATCCCCGCTTCCTCGAACGTCTCCAACGAGTTGATGGTGCGCATGCGCGAAGAGCTCGGCATCGCCCATGTCATCACGGGGTACGGACTCACCGAGGCGAGCGCGTCGGTCAGTTGTGTGAGCTTCGACGACGATCCAGCAGTCGCGGGCGACTCGAGCGGCCGTCCGCTCCCGGGTGTGGAGGTCACGGTCGTCGACGAACTCGGCAACCCCGTCCCGACTGGTGAGAAGGGTGAACTCCTCGTCAGCGGCTACGTGGTGATGAGCGGCTACTGGGACGATCCGAACGCGACGGCCGAAACGATCGATCCTCAAGGGCGTCTCCGCACGGGAGACATCGGCACCGTCGACGCGAACGGCTTCGTCCGCGTTACTGGGCGGAAGAAGGACATCATCATCGTGGGCGGATTCAACGCCTACCCGGCAGAGATAGAGCGGGTCCTCATGCAGTACCCCGGAATCGCTGAGGTGGCCGTCGTCGGCGTGCCCGACGAGCGCATGGGAGAGGTCGTATGCGCCTTCGTCGTCGAGCTTCCCGGTCAGCCGCTGGACCGCGAAGCGTTGGTCGTGTGGGCCAAGGACAAGATGGCCAACTTCAAGGTGCCGCGCTACGTCGAAATCCTGAGCGCGTTGCCCAAGAACCCCAGCATGAAGGTGCTCAAGAACGAACTGCGTGAGCTCGGTGCCAAAAGCACGCAAGGTTAGGCGGCGACCGTGAGGCCGTATGAGAGTCTGTCCTCCATGCGTGCGCTTGCTTGGTTGCCCTTGATCCCGGGATCTCGCCCGTGAGCAAGCCATCCGAGCCGACCAAACGGGTCATCGCTTTGCTGGAGCTTCTCGCGCAGCATCCCGACGACGGATTTTCGCTCGCTCATCTCAGCCGGGAGCTCGAGATCAGCAAGTCGACGCTGCACGCGATCACCAACACGCTGGTCGAGGCTGGCTTTATGTTGCGGGGCACATCTGATCTGCGTCTCAGCCTCGGTCCGGCACTCATACCGCTGGGGCATGCGGCGCTCGGCAAGCAGGCTCCCTACATCGAGGCCGCGCGGCCGGCCATGCGCGCGCTCGCCCAGGAGCTTGGTTCGCACTGCGTCGTCACCGTGGCCGTCGAGGAACGCATGTACATCGCGGCGTCGGAGGGCAATCCCAAGCGGATCGTCACGACCTTCCATGACGGCCAGATGCGACAACCCATCATTCCTCCGTTCGGCAGCGTCTTCATTGCTTGGCGGGATCCGGGCGAGATCGATGCATGGCTTGATCGGGCAACGCACCTCCTGGATCCGCTCGAGCGCGCCTACTACCAGAGCACGCTCGACCGGTTTCGCAAGACAGGATTCGCCGCTGCGGCGCGCCTGAATGCGTCAGCCCGCATTGAGACTGCGCTCGAGGAAGCCGGCTCTGCCGCAGATGCGGCAGAGGATCCTCGGCGCGTGATCAACGAGCTGTTGGAAGACATGCGTGCTGACAACTACCTCATGCCCGATGTCGGTGACACGGTCAGAGACGTCGACTGGATCGCCGCACCCGTGTTCGACGATCGCGACCAGGTGATCATGGCTCTGACTCTTACCAACTTCCAGGCCCCCATGACGGCGCAGGAAATCCAATCGACCGGCGACCGCCTGAAGGCTGTCGCTCGCGACGCTACCGACCAGGTCCGAGGCACCTAACCGCGATCCGTACGCAAGGACCCGCTCATCCGTACGCAAGGAGGCGGTCATCCGTACGAAACTCGTGCCGTCGCTGGCCACGTGTTTGGATCGCTGCCTCCTTGCGTACGGATGACGGGGTTTTTGCGTACGGATGAGCGGGGAACCACATGCAGGTGCGGTGCATTTTATTCGTATAAATGGTTCACTTGACAACTGTGCCGTGGGTCACAATACTTGTACGAATAGACGAACGACCATTCGAATATTCGAACAACCAGGTGCAAGGGTGACGTTCCCCCGCATGGCCCTCGTCTTCGGTAGCACAACTCCTGAGGAGGAATCCAGAGTGAGCCTGCAATCATCTGAGCGCACCGACCTGCGCGTCTGCATCATCGGTGCCGGTCTCGGCGGCGTCACCACTGCTGTCCAGCTTCGCAAGAAGGGCATCGATCAGGTCACTCTCTTCGAGTCCACGCAGGAGATCGGCGGAGCCTGGCAGCAGGATGCGTTCCTCGATCCAGAAGCCACGCTTGCGCACAAACACGTGACCTCGCTGGTCGATGAGCACGACATCCGGCCGCTGATTCGGTTTGGTCGGACCGTTTCGCGAGTGGTGTGGGATGAGTCGAGCCATCAGTACGCAGTGACCCTTGCGAGCGGCGAGACGTTCACGTTCGACATCGTTGTCAGCGCGGTCGGGATCCTCAATGCCCCCAAGATTCCGGCCTGGAAGGGGCTGGAGAGCTTTGCAGGACCAATCTTCCATGCCGCAGACTGGGACCACAGCAACCATGTCGCTGGCAAGCGCGTCGCCGTGGTCGGCACGGGCTCGACGGGCAGCCAGCTCACCATCGCGCTCGCCCCACAGGTTGCGCACCTCCACGTGTTCCAGCGCGACCCGGGATGGATGATTCCGCAGACTGACGAGGAAGGCATCTGGGGCGATCAGACGATCCTGCGTGATTCGGTAGCCAATCAGAGGGCACAGGCGCTGGCCTCGGCGCGCATCGACTCCGTGCTCGCAGGGCGTCCCGACCTCCGGGCGGCCGTGACACCGACCCACCCCTTCCTAGGCAAGATGCCGGTACGCGCCGATGGCTTCTATGAGACTCTGCTGCGCGACAACGTCACGCTCGTTCCTCATGCGGTCGCGTCGATCACTCCGAAGGGAGTCGTTGACGTCGAGGACGAGCTCCACGAGGTCGACGTGGTCGTCCTTGCGACCGGATTCAAGCTCGCCGACTACCTGGGCAATCTTGACGTCATCGGCAGAAATGGTCGGTCGCTCCAGGACCGCTGGGCGGGAGAGCCTGAGGCGTTCCTCGGCATGAGCGTCCCTGGATTCCCGAACTTCTACATGGTCGACGGCCCCAACACGTTCATGGGCACCGAGACGCTCCAGCTCTCGATCCAGGCTGACTACATTGCCAAGGACGTCAAGCGGATGTCCCGGACAGGCATCACCTCGATCGAGGTGCGCGAGAGCTTCCACGCAAAGTACAACGACTGGCTCCAAGATCGCCTCGACAAGACGGTCTGGGCGACCACGGACAACCCCCTTCAGTCGCCTTCGGGCAAGCTCGTGGTCCCGTTTCCGGGTTCGGTCATCTCGTACGAAGCGATGGCGCGCACGATGCGACGAAGCTCCGCGCTGGCGCGCACCCTCGATCGATCCGCTTCGATGGATTCCCTCATCGAGGGGCTCACGCAGGCCGATCTGGTGAGTTCCGGACGCCGGTAGCGGCGCCTTCGCCGCGCGACGCCTAGCCGTTTTGGGGCATTCACCGGTCCATCAGTGTGCTTAGTACACTACGATTACCAAGATGAGCATCACACCCGACTCGTCGCTTGCACGTCAATTGAGAATTCCTAAGGCGTCCGAGCTCATCGCGGCACACTTGCGCCGTCAAATTGTCCAGGACGAACTCGTCGAGGATCAGAGCCTTGCGCCTGAAGCGACCCTCATGGCTGAGTTCAACGTCTCTCGCCCCACGCTGCGTGAGGCCTACCGGATATTGGAGTCCGAAGGCCTTCTTACCGTGCGCCGCGGCGCCCACGGTGGCGCGCGCGTGCACAAGCCAAAGCCCGACGGCGCGGCCCGCTATGCCGCGCTCGTGCTGCAGTCCCAAGGCGCCTTGTTGTCGGACGTATATGACGCTCGCCTGCTCCTCGAAGGCCCCGTAGCTGAGATTGTCGCTCGTACGGCAACGCCTGAAGACATCGCCTTGCTGACCTCCATCAACGAAGAAGCGGCACTTAACTCTGTCGACCTGGTCAAGACGCTCGCGATCCATCACAAGTTCCACAACACGTTGATGGAGATGAGCAACAACATGACGCTCGGTCTTCTGTCGAAGATGATCGACATCATCTTGGAGCAGGCGAACTTCACGCATGTACGTGGTCGTGCCAGCGAGGAGGACGAGGCTCTCGCCTCCAAGCGCGCGCAACGCACGCACGTCAAGCTGGTCGAGCACTTCGAAGCCGGAGACGTCGAGGCAGCGGATGAGTTGTGGCGCTCGCACCTCGCGGTGTCAGCCAAGCTGGTCTTGACCCACAGCGCTGCGCGCACGGCGCTCGAGGTCATGAACTAGCCCCACCCGGGCTACGTGCCGCTGAAGACCGGCTTCTCGCGTGCCAGGTTAGCCGCGATGGCAACCTTGCTGTCCTCGGTTTCCCAGAGCCAGGATTGCTCGTGCAGTTCGCGCTCGAGAGCGAGGCGTACCTCGGCGGCCATCGGTGCTCGCATGGTCTCCTTGATCGACTTCACGGCTTGCGGACCCATCGCTGCGATCTCATGGGCCCAGGCAATGGCAACGTCGCGCTCCTTGCCGTCGTCGGCGAGACGGTCGGCAAGGCCCATCTCGAATGCTTCCTGACCCGTGACGCGGCGCGAGGTATAGAGCAGGTCGAGAGCCTTCTGCTGACCGATGATGCGGGGAAGCGTGACGCTGAGCCCGAAGCCATGATGGAAGCCAAGCGACGAGAAGTTTGCGTGGAATCTAGACGCGGACGTCGCGACGCGAAAGTCGGCAGCACACGCAAGCCCGAGGCCTCCGCCCACGGCAGCGCCTTGCACCGCGGCGATGACCGGAAGCTTGATCTCGAAGACGCGTATGCCCTCGGTGTAGAGCTTGCGGGAGTGGCCGCCACGATCTTCGGGAGTGAGCAGCTCGCCTCCACCAAAGTTGGCGCCGGCACAGAAGTGCTTGCCTTCAGAGCACAAGACAAGGGCGCGCACGTGGTTGCCGGCCTCGAGCTCGGCGGCCGTGTCGGCGATCTCCTTGAGGATCGTGCGGTCGAAGTAGTTGACCGGCGGGCGGTGGATCTCGAGGACGGCTACGTGTCCGTCGATGTCGACGCTCAGGTCGCTGGCCATGTCATACCTCCAGGTGGTTGTTGTCGTCGGTCGCAATGCGGGCGAACGTGCCTGCCTCGGCGACAGCGGCGCCGAGTCTGAGCGCTAGCTGCACCTCGGTGCCGAACTCGCTACGCCAGGCGTGAAGGCGGCGCGTGAGCTGTTGCAGGCGATACTCCTGCGTCATGCCGATGGCACCGTGCGCCTGGTGTGCCGCGCGCACGGCGATGCGGGCATTCTCATTGGCAACGAGCTTCGTGGCGTAGACCTCGAACGAGGCTGGCCGCGTTGCTGCTGCGCGCCCGGCCCGCGTCACGCTGAGCTCGGTCATCGTTGCCATCTGGGCGAGGACGACGACATGCTGTTGTACGGCTTGGAACTTGCCGACGGGACGCCCGAACTGGACGCGTTCGCCCACGTAGTTGCGAGTCAGGTTGGACACAGCCTCCAGCCCGCCCGCGATCTGCGCCGCGCGTACCAGCGCCCCGCGCTCGTTGAGCTGTTCGGCACTGATCGTGGATGCGGCGGAGGTCACTGCCACATCGGGCAGCTCGATCTTGTCGCGCGCCTGACCAGCAAGGTCCGTGCCAGGGGTCACGACGCAGCTAGCAGGGCTGAACTCCACCACCTGGTTGCTGCCTGTCTCATCGGGCACGAGAGCGACGATGCGATCCACGTGACGAGCCCACGGCACGTCGTAGGCGATGCCGCTGAGGACACCTGCTCGAAGAGCAAGAGTGTCGCGGGGGCTACCCGGCACGATCGTGGACGGCCCCTCGCTGACCTTCTGGCCAGATCGCGCGAGCAACCAGGCGGCCAGATGAGTCTCGGCGATGGGGAGCGGCACGGCGTTCTGAGCTGCCAGTTTGACGATGGTCAGGATGTCGAGAAGCGTGCCGCCGTTGCCGCCGGCTTCTTCATCGACACCCACGAGAGGCAGGCCGAGCTCTTCGGTGGCTTGCCAAAGGTCGCGGAGGAGTCCCTCAGCTTCAGCTTGGACAACTACCTCGTGGCCTGACTTCTTGCTAAAGAACTGGGAGACCGTCGAGATAAGACTCGGATCGACGTCGAATTCGCTGCTCATGCGCTTGCCAACCCCTTGGAGATGATCGTGCGGAGAATCTCATTGGTGCCGCCGCGAATCGACCACGACGGAGAGACGAGAAGCGCGCGGGCGAGCAGCGCCTCGTGCGGATCGTCGGACGTCAGGTCCGGTGCGCGGTCCCAGTGCCGCAGGACGGCCTCGACGCAGTCTTGCTCATACCGCGTGGCCATTTCCTTGACCAGCGCTGCCTCGGTGACCGGTGACTTGCCTTCGTCGACCATGCGAGCGATCGAGAGAGAAAGCCCGTGAAAGGCCCACTCCTTCGCGGCCAACGACCCCAGATCGGCCAAGGCCAGCGGGTTGTCGCGGATGGCGGGGTCGGCGGCCCAGTGCTCGAGAATGGTGACGGCAGACATCCAGCGATCGACGCCGCCGCGCTCCAGCACGAGCTCGCCAGTGTTTTGTGCCCAGCCGGTGCCGATGTCGCCGAGTCGCTCGGAGTCGGGGATGAACACGTTCTCGAACGAGAGCTCACAGAACTCACGTGAGCCGTCGATGAAGGGGATCGGAGAGATCGTCAAGCCCGGGCTGTTGCGGTCGACGATGAACTGCGTCAGACCTTCGTGCTTGTGCTCGGACGTGCGGAACAGCGCAAGGATGTGCGTCGCGGTGAGTGCGCCCGTCGTCCAGATCTTGGTGCCGTTGATGACCCAGCCACCCTCGGTGGGCTCGGCCTTCGTGCGCAGCGAAGCGAGGTCGGAGCCGGAGTCGGGCTCGCTCATGCCGATGGCGAACGACAGCTCACCGCTCGCGATCCCGGGGAGATACTTCTGACGCTGCTCCTCCGTGCCCCACTTCTGGATGCTCGGTCCGGACTGACGGTCAGCGATCCAGTGGTAGCTCACGGGGGCGCCGCGCGCCAAGAGCTCTTCAACGACGATGAGGCGTTCGACGGCGGTCCGGTCGTGGCCGCCATACGTGCTCGACAAGGCCATGCCCAGCCAACCGCGGGCGCCGAGGTCGCGAGAGAAGTCGGGATCAGTTGCTCCCGTCATACCGAGGCCGAGCTCATACGTGCCGGGCTCCAGCCGCTTGTCCAAGAACTCGCGCACTTCGCGCTGCAGCGCGAGCTCGTCCGCGGTCAGTTCGGTTGCTTCGAGTTGCATGGCGTTGCTCCTAGCCCACGGTCTCTTTGCCGTATGCGGTTGGTTCCTGCTCGAGTCGTTCTAGCTCGGCGGCCACGTCGGCCGTGTGCTCGCCGATCATGGGTGCGGGGCGGCGCAAGCCACCGGGCGTCTTCGCGAAGTTCGACATCTGCGAAATGACCCTATAAGTGCCGGCCACTGGATGCTCGGTGAGCGGCAAGTCATCGACCAAGTCCTGCAACGTGGCGACGCGTGTTGCCGGGATGCCGGTCTCCTTGCAATACGCGAGCCACTCATCGGTCGTGCGCAGCGGAGCGATCTTGCGGACGTCACGGTAGAGCGAGTCGGAGTTGATGAGCGTCGCGCGCTGGTCGACATAGCGATCGTCGTCTTCAGCACCCTCGATCCCGGCCTCGGTGAAGATCGCGCGGTAGTGCTTGGGCAGGTACGGGAAGAGATGCACCTGGCCGTCCTTGGTGGGGTGCGGGCGGCGCTCTGCCGACATGACGCGCGGATAGCCAGCGGCCGGCTTGCCCTCGGCGTGCACGGGCGGCTCGCTGATGGCGCCGCTGCCATGCTCGGCGAGCATGAAGGCCGCCGTGGCCTGCTGCATGGGGACCTCGATGTGCTGGCCCTCGCCGGTGCGCTCGTGGTGGAAAAGCCCGGCCACGATCGCCTGGGCCATGACGAGCCCACATACCTTGTCGGTGAAGATCGTGGGGAGGAGGGCGGGTTGGCCCCAGACGCGCTCCATCATGTCGGACACGCCACTCGCGGCTTGGATGATGTCGTCGTATGCAGGTTCGTTGGCGCGAGGGCTGCTGAGCGGGAAGCCCTGAGCCTGGCAGTAGACGATGTCGGGCTTGATTGCGCGGATCGAGTCGTAGTCGAGGCCGAGGCGGGTGAGCACATGCGGACGCATGGTGGCGACGACGACGTCGCAGGTGCGGACGAGTCGATGAATCGTGTCCATGCCCTCGGGAGATTTGAGGTCGACGTCGATGGACCTCTTGTTGCGCAGCAGATTGAGCGCGACGCCGGACAGTTCAGGGTGGGGCCCCGGGCCCATCACGCGGTTGGTGTCTCCGCCGTTGGCTTCGACGAGGATCACGTCTGCACCCTGGTCTGCGAGAATCTGCGTGGCTAGGGGACCCATCACGACGCGGGTCAGGTCGAGGACGCGGATTCCGCTGAGCGGGCCGCGACGCTCTGTAGGTGTCTCCGGCTGGTCCGAACCTGCAGTCATTTCGCCGCCCTTCTTGACGTCCATCACATAAATAAATGTATACTAAAGTGAATGCAACTGTCTAGCGATGAAGCGCCCATCAACTGCGGCACACCCACCCGCTCGACACTCGCTCATGAGCAGAGGAGAAGAGATGCCCAGCGCCGTTCTCAACGTGGCTGACTTCACAGACGAGATCCATCCGGAGCCCGTCTACCAAGCACTTCTGGACAAGGGGGTGTTGGCCTATCAGCGCTGCGACGTGAGTAACGATGTGTTCTTTCCGCCCCGGTGGTTGTGCCCGGTTTGTGGGAGCGACACGTACACCTGGGAGCGGTCAGCCGGTGAGGGCACGGTCTACTCGGCCACGACGCTCTCCCCCCGCAACAAGGAGCCGTACGTCGTCGGTCTGATCGACGTCGACGAAGGGTTCCGCCTCATGAGCAATGTCGTCGGCCTCCCGGTCGAAGACGTCACGATCGGAATGAGAGTCAGCGTGCAGTTCAAAGATGTTGAAGACCGCGGTGCCATTCCGCAGTTCGTGAAGGTCGACGCATGAGCGCCCGCGAACGCGAGCTTCGCGGCAGCACCGCCGTCGTCGGAGTTGCCGAGTCCATGCTGGGGGAGGTCGGCCCCGGAATCTCCTCCCTCGACCTGATCGGCCAGGCCACGGTCGCGGCGCTCGATGACGCCGGTCTCAAGAAGTCCGACATCGACGGACTCTTCACGCACTCGGCATTCTTCAACCTGCCGACGGTGACGACCGCCGAGTACCTCGGCATCCGGCCGCGCTACACGGACTCCACAGCCATCGGTGGCAGCTCGTTCGTCGCTGACCTGCGTCACGCGACAGCCGCCATCAACGCCGGTATGTGCGACGTCGCCCTGATCACGTACGGCAGCACGCAGCGTTCCTCGTCCGGTGGGCTCATGACCTCGGGTCAGGTCCTGACCAAGTCGTATGAGTCGCCGTTCAAGCCGATCAACCCCGGCTCGGGATACGCGCTTGCGGCTGCCCGTCACATGCACGAGTTCGGCACGACGCGCGAACAGCTTGCCGAGGTGGCTGTGGCCGCGCGCAAGTGGGCGCAGCTCAACCCCGTCGCGTTCATGCACGACGACCTCACGATCGACGACGTGCTCAACTCGCGCATGGTCTCGACTCCGCTCACTGTGCGCGACTGCTGCTTGGTCACCGACGGTGGCGGCGCCGTGATCGTCACCTCGGCTGAGCGTGCCAAGTCGTTGAAGAAGGCGCCGACCTACATCCTGGGCGCCGGCGAGGCGCATTGGAACATGCACATCTCGCAGATGCCTGACCTCACTGAGACTTGCGCGACCGAGTCGTCCAAGAATGCTTACGAGGTCTCGGGCATGAAGCCGTCCGACATCGATGTGGTCGAGGTCTACGACGCGTTCACGATCAACACGCTGCTGTTCCTCGAGGACCTTGGTTTCGTCAAGAAGGGCGAGAGCGGTGCCTTCGTCGAAGGCGGGCGCATCGCGCCCGGCGGCGAGCTTGCGGTCAATACCAACGGCGGCGGCCTTTCGTACTGCCACCCCGGTATGTACGGCATCTTCACCATCATCGAAGCCGTACGCCAGATCCGCGGCGAAGCAGGAGCCCGCCAGGTCGACGACGTGCATGTCGGCATGGCGCATGGCAACGGCGGTTCGCTGTCGACCCAGTGCACTGCGATCTTCGGCGATGAATCCACTCTTTAGCACCTCCTGACACCCAACCAACCAGAGGAACACAGATGACTGAAGTACTGAAGGACCGCGTCGCCGTCGTGACCGGAGCCGGCCAAGGCATCGGCCGCTCGATCGCCGAGCGCTTCGCGAAGGAAGGCGCTCACGTTGCTGTCGTCGACATCAACGAAGAGCTCACCAACGAGACCACCAAGATCATCACTGACGCCGGCGGCTCGGCGATCGCCGTCGTGTGTGACGTCTCGTCGCGCGAGGCCGTCAATGCCGCCGCCGCGAAGACGGTCGAGCAGTTCGGTCCGATCAGCATTCTCGTCAGCAACGCAGGCGTCACGCGCCCGGCCATGCTGTGGAAGATGACGGACGAGCAGTTTGACCTCGTGCACGACGTGCACGTCAAGGGCAGCTTCTACTGGCTGCAGGCCGTCACCCCCGCCATGCGGGAAGCGCGTGCGGGCAACATCATCTTCACGACTTCTGGCGCGGGTCTCATCGGTTCGGTCGGTCAGATCAACTACTCCGTCGCCAAGGCCGGACTGCTCGGCATGACGCGCTCGGCGGCCCGTGAGCTCGCACCGTACAACATCGTCGTCAACGCGGTTGCTCCGGCCGCTGCTACGCCGATGACCGAGACCATTCGCACGGATGAGCGCTTCAAGGAGAAGTACCTCGAAGGCATCCCCATGAACCGTTGGGCCGAGCCGGACGAGATCGCCGGCACCTACGTCTACCTTGCGGGACCGGACTGCAGCTACCTCACGGGTCAGTGCCTGTCGGTCGACGGCGGCCGGACCATGGTCCGCTAGTCACCCCACGCGCCACAAAGCGCCGGCCCCGACGACCTCGGGTGCCGGCGTTTTGTCTTGCCCCGCTCCGCCGCCCCACCCGGCGCTATCTCCCCAGCCCGCGAGTGGCGCATCCCGGACCGCGAGTGGCGCAAAATCGGGCATTTCGCGACGCGGGGACAACGATTTTGCGCCACTCGGCGTTGTGGGGGCGCAAAGGGGAAGGAAGCGGCGGGACCTGGGTGGTGGGGGTCAGCTGGGGGTGTTGGCGGACGCGGTCTCGACGACGTCGTCCGGCTTCTGAGGCCAGAGCGACGGTGCCGAGGCGGGCATATCGGCGCTGACCTTCATGGGGAACACCGGGGGACGCTTCTCGAGGAAAGACGCCCCACCTTCAGCGGTGTCGCCGCCGGCCTTCATCTCGCGAATGACCTTGGTCTCGATCAGGTGGGCCGTCCAAGGCGAGGGCTCGCTCAACATCGACCACAGCATGTGGCGCATAGCGGCCACCGCCACGGCCGAGGTGTTGGCGACGATCTCGGCAGCGATCTCGCGCGCCCGCGGCAACAACTGATCCGCCGGAACCACGTCGGACAAGAGGCCGCCCCTGAGGGCTTCGTCGGCCAAGAAGATGCGGCCAGAAAGCGCCCAGTCGCAGGCCTGCGCGATGCCCACGACGCGAGGCAGGAACCAGCTCGAGGCCGCCTCGGGCACGAGTCCGCGCCGCGCAAATGCGAATCCGAACTTCGCGGTGTCGGCGGCGATGCGAATGTCCATAGGAAGCGTCATCGTGGCCCCGACGCCCACGGCCGCACCGTTGATCGCGGCGATGACCGGCTTGTCCGAGGATGCGATGCGGAGAGCGAGCATGCCGCCCCCGTCGCGCGGAACTCCGTCGATGTCTTCCTCGATGACCTGGGTCCCGACCTGGTCGGGTGTGTCGTACGTGAAGGGCTTCGACCCGCTGAGGTCCGCACCTGCGCAGAAGCCGCGTCCTGCTCCGGTGACGATCACCACGCGGACGTCGTCATCGGCATCGGACATGTCGAACGCCGCGATCATCTCGGTGCGCATGATCGGCGTGAAGGCGTTGAGCCGGTCGGGGCGGTTCATCGTGATGGTCGCGACGTGATCGGCGACCTCATACGTGATCTGCTCAAAGGCCGTCATCACAAGGCCCACTTGCCGGTGTAGGTCGGATCGGTCTTGTCCTTGAACGCCCGGATCGCGATCGGCGCGTCCTCCGTGGCGTAGTTGACGGTCTGAGCGCGCGTCTCGGTGTCAAGGGCTTCGCGGAAGGGCGACACGACACCAGCGTTGAGGATTTCCTTGTTCTGCGCCAGCGCGAGAGGCGGCATCTTGGCCATCTTGCCGGCGATCTCGTCGACGAAAGCATCGATCTCGTCGGGCTCCTTGACCCAGGTCGAGAGTCCCAGCTCCTTGGTCTCGGCCGCGGTGATGAACTCGGCGAAGAACGCCAGTCGTTTCGCCTGCTGCAGGCCGGCCAGGCGCGGCAACAACCAGCTTCCGCCGAAGTCGAGCGATAGCCCGCGGCTGGCGAAGATCGCGGAGAACCGGGCGGTCGATGAGGCGACGACGAGATCGCAGCAAAGCGCTAGATTCCAGCCGGCGCCCACGGCTGCGCCCTCGACCTTGGCGATGACGGGTTTAGGGAAGCTGAAGAGCGCCTCGGCCGTGCGGCTGATGTGCCGGATGCGGTTGAGCGGATGCCCGGTAGGGACGCCGGAGATGTCGGCGCCCGCGCAAAAGGTGTGGTCGGAGCCCTGCAGGACGACCACGCGTACGTCGTCGTCGACTGCCGCAGAGCGCAAGATGTCGAACAACGCGTCCCATGCCTCGCGGTTCATCGCATTCTTGCGGTGCGGCCGATTGATCGTCAGCGTGAGGACGTAGTTCTCGATTGAGCTGAGAAGCGGCGGCGCCTCGGGTGTGGTTTCTGTGCTCATAGGGTCCCGTTCAGTTCTTGAGGTGGGTGGAGTGCCTAGGCGAGGGCGGCGACGCCGGCGCGACCCGCGGTAAGCCGGTGCGCGTTGCCGCCTCCGTGAGCCTGCTCGAGAATCTTGCCGCGCTTGAGCCACTGCTGGATGTCATGTTCCCACGTGAAGGCGATGCCGCCGTGCACTTGGAAGGTGACGCGGTTCGACTCGAACTCGGCCTCGACGGCAACAATGCGCGCGAGGAGCGCGGAGTCGTTCGCGTCACCGGTGCCGGTGACGATCTTGCTGATCGCGGCGTGCGTGGCTGCGCGAGCGAGGACGTTGTTGGCGGTGGCCTGTGCTAGCTGGGCCTTGATTGCCTGGAACGATCCGATCGTGCGTCCGAACTGCTTGCGCACCTTGGCGTACGCGACGGAGAAGTCGAGCATGCGCTGGGCGATGCCATTGAGGACGCACGCAGATCCAGCATTCTGGCGCGCGGTGACGGCGGCCCGAACGGAGTCATCGGCGGTGATACGCGTGCCGGCGCCGGGAAGCGGCACGACCTTGGCGATTCGTCGTGCGATATCCATGGACGTCATTGCCGTCGCGGTGAAGTCGGCACGTTCGAGTAGCAGATAGCCCTCGTCGTCCTCGACGATGACAATGTCGCTGACGTGCACGTCCGGAGCGTACGGTGTGCCGGCGAGAGCGACCGTGGCGCGCACGGTGCCCTCAGCGATCTGCGGCAGCCACGTCTTCTTCTGTTCCTCGGTGCCGGCCAGTGTGAGAATGGTGGGTGCCAGAAACGCGGCTTCGAGGATCGCGTCAGGGACGACGAACCGACCGACCTCCTCGAGGATGAGGATGAGGTCCTCCTCGGTGCCGCCGAGGCCGCCGTACTCCTCCGGCACGAGGATCGCGGGGATGCCGATCTCGCTGAGGCCCTTCCAGACGCCGGGGTTGCGGCCGGTGTCGGTGGTCCAGAGTGCACGCTGCAGCTCCGGGCTGGCCTCCGCCTCGAACAGGCGACGGACGCCGTCACGCAGGGCGTACTGCTCGGTCGAGAGCTCGGTCTTCACGGGCGCACCTCTCGGGGAAGGCCGAGCATCCGCTCGGCGATGATGTTGCGCTGCACCTCGTTGGTGCCGGCGTAGATCTCACCGGCGCGGCTGTGCCAATAGTTGCGCTGCCAGCCGACGAACTCGCCGTTCGGGCCCGACTCGCTGACCACTTCGGCTTCGTCGCCGAACGTCGCAAGCTGCTCCTCGTAGATGGCGGTCTGGATCTCCGACCAGCGCAGCTTGATGACGCTCGAGCCGCCGTTGTCGGGCGCCCCACGCACCACGCTGTCGATGGACGCGTACGTCGCCTGCTCGTAGGCGAAGGCCCAGGCGCGAAGTGAGCCGAGCCGCTCGAGCGCTGCAGTGTCGTTGGGGCGTCGCTCCGCGACGGTGGCGATGAGCCCGTCGAGGCTGTGCATGATCTTGGTGTGGTTGCCGCGGCCGGTGCCACGCTCGAGGATGAGGGATGTGGCGGCGACGTTCCAGCCGTCGTTGAGCTTCCCGACGACGTTGGCGAGCGGGATCCGTACGTCCGTGAAGAACACCTCGGCGAACCCGGCGTTGCCGTGCAGCTGGGCCATGGGACGTATCTCGACACCAGGCACGTCGAGGACGAAGACCACGAAGCTG